>JBJTTE010000197.1:0-4167 GCA_046080005.1 Erythrobacter sp. | reverse complement strand
GTAGTGTTCGATGATCCCGTCGAGGGCTGGCTTGATTGGCGGCATCGCGCAAAGATGCTCGATCAGCTCGGCGCGCCGGGCGATCGCAGCCTGGTTGTGCACGGGGCGGCCGTCCTCGTCGAACATCGGCGTCGAACGGGTAGCGCCGGTGTCGTCGGTGTAAAACGTCATCTGCTGGGTGGGAAAAGCGCGCTCGAGGTATTCGATGACGGCATCAAGCGGGCTGAGATCAAGGTCGAGTTCGGCCCGCTCTTCGGGTGAAAGGCTGTCGAGCCTTCGGTCGAGGATGCTTTCGGCGGTCGAGACCAGCTGAACCACGACCACATCATCCTGGTCCAGGTGCTTATTGATGGCGCTGATCAGAGTCGGGAGCTTCATCGAAAGCAGCAACTGGTTGAAGAAGCGCTGCTTGGTGCTTTCGAAGCGGCTGCGGGCTGCGGCCTTCGCGCCGCCGTTCAGCGTGCTGCCGTCGATCTCGTCGACCACACCGGTCAGCGCGAGCGCCTCCTCCATGTTCTGGTGGATAATCGCCCAAGCATCCGCATAGGTGTCGTAGACAGCGATCTGCTGGGCCGTCAGGTCGTGCTTGAGGATTTCGTACTCGACCCCGGCAAAGCTCAGCGCCCGTGCCTGGTAAAGCCCAAGGGCCTTAAGGTCGCGCGACACCAGCTCCATCGCAGCGATGCCACCCGCCCTGATCTGGCTGATGAAATCCTCGCGGTTGGCAAACGCCGTTCCTGGTCCCCAAAGGCCGAGCCGAACCGCATAGGCGAGATTGTTGACTTCAGAGGCCCCGGTCGCCGAGGCATAGAGCACGCGGGCCTTGGGCAGATGGTTCTGGAGCATGACGCCGGCGATGCCCTGCTGGGAACCTGATTTGCTCCCGCGGGCGCCCTCGCCTCCTGCCACCCCGCCCATTTCGTGGCTCTCATCAAAGGCGATGACACCTTCGAAATCCGCCCCGGCCCAGTCCAGCAATTGCTTCAGGCGGGTCGCATCCTGCCTCTGACTGCGCAGCGTCGGGTAAGTGACGAAGAGGATCCCCTCGCGGAACGGCACTGGCTGATCGATTTTCCAGCTGGAGAGCGGTTGAATGTCGGGAGTCATCCCGCCGATCGCGCTCCAATCCCGGCGCGCATCTTCGAGCAGGCTCTCGTTCTTGGATACCCAGATCGCCTTGCGGCGTCCGGCTAGCCAGTTGTCTAGAATGCAGGCGGCAATCTGTCGGCCTTTGCCCGCGCCAGTGCCATCACCGAGGAAGTAGCCCTTGCGGTAGCTGTGTCCGTCTTCGGCCAGAGTGAGAGCGACACCTTCGTCAGCCGGGACGAACAGGCCCGGCAGATACTGCTGCCAGGCATTGCCGGCATAGATCACCGTCTCGAGCTGCGCTTCCGAAAGCAGGCTTTCTTTGAGGATGCGGCCCTGCAGGCTGGGGCAATATTCCGGCACCGGCGCTGGTATGGAGCCCATGGCCACACTTTCCACCAGCGGGGTCGGGTGCGCCTTCGCACCATCGATGTCGATCCGGCTTGGGCGGTAAGGCAGATAGACACCGGCCTGCTCGCCCAGAGGGCGCGGCGTTGCCAGGCTGCGAAAAACAAGCGGCGATATCGATGGCGCTTCGATTACGCGCGGTTTTGCCGCAGGCGGCTTTGCACTTGTGCGCATCGCCTTGAAAAGCGTGCCGGGCTTGGTCTGCTGCCGTGCGTAAATTGGTGAAGCCTCGCAAGGACCGACTGTCCGCTTCACCACTGCAACCGCCGCGGCAATCTCGGCGACAGTCGATCGAGCGAGGATTGCAGGACGTATGTTTCCGGGAACCTTGTCGATCACGTAGAGGCGAACCGGCACGCTGGTCCCCTGCTTGTGGTAGCACCTGGCAAGGCGGCAAGCTGTTTGCACCGTGCAGTTCTCGAACGTCTGGTCATAGATTTTCGAGAGCCTAGCGCTGGTGGTGAACCAGTCCGGCATGATAGCGACAAGTCTGCCGCCAGGAGCCAATCGACCGAGCGCGGCGCGCAGATGGCGGACAGCAGCGAATTGATCGACGCCCCTTCCCTCCGAACGGGAGAACGGGGGGTTCATGAGAATCAGGCTGGGGCGCAGCGAAGGATCCAGCGCGGAAGCCAGCATCGCACCGTCGATCCCGGTAAGCTTGGCATGTTTGAACAGCAGAGCGAGTTTCTCACGGCGTTTGGGATCAAGCTCATTGAGGTGTAGCTGTCTGACTGTCGTTAGGCTGGCCACGAGCGCACCATGTCCCGCACTCGGCTCCAGCACGATGTCGTCTGGCCGGGGCTGCGCAAGGACAGTCGCGAGTGCCGCAAGATCGGCGGGCGTGGAGAACTGTTGAAACCGAATCTGGTCTTCGCTCCTGACCGTATGGGTTGGCAGTTGCTCAACCAGAAGGCTCAGGGCGGTGATGTCGTCTAGGCGCACCGGACGGGATAAGCCTAGCAGATGGCGGGTCATCCCTGCTTCGAGGAGGTCATAAGCATCGCGCTGTGCCCAGCGACCTTCAGCCGAACTTCCACCGTAGAGACGCTTCATTGCGTCGAAGAGCGACGTCTTGGTCAGCGATCCACTGGCAAGCTCCTGCGCGATTTCATCGATGGCCTCATCAAGGCGGGTGTCGAACTGGGTGAAGAGATCGGTCATGCGCTGCTCCTGATGCTGATGCGCATCAGAGCATCCCCCTCCCCTTCTGCCCCGACAGCGTGGGTGCTTGGAATTCCGCTAAAGGCGCAGACCAAGGTCCAGCTAGGAAAAGCGACCGAGATTTCAGCCTCACGGCAAGAGAGATTCGTAGGCCAAATATGGCCATTAATTTGACCACAAGAAGCATATCGGCCATATATGGCCAATGCTATTCACCCTCCAAGATCAGCTGAAGCACCTCGGTATGCGGATCAAGGCGCGCCGCCTGGCCCTCGATCTTACCCAGCAAGCGGCAGCTGCCAAAGCAGGCGTGGCCCATAGAACATGGCGGCGGATGGAGACCGAAGGCAGGGCGTCCATCGAAGACCTTGTTCGCGCTGCCATTGCACTGCGCTGCGATGAGGGCATTGTCGCGCTGTTTCCACAAATTCCGGCGACCAGCATGGATGATCTGCTTGCACAGCAGCGTCAGGCAGCCAAGCGGCAGCGCCAGCGTGCAAGCGGGCGCTCAGGCGGAATTGGGTCATGAAGCTGGCTCCGGGAACGCCTTTGGCGGTTGGACTGCTGACCGACGAGACTGCAGCGCCGCGTTCTGTCGGCAGGCTGGCGATGGATGGGGGCCTGGCTCAGCTCGAATGGTCGGCAGAGGTCATCGCTGCGCGCCTTCGGATTTCTCCGCTTCACTATCCAGCTGAGCCCGGCCTGCACCCTGCCCGCAGCCGAATGTTCGAGGGCCTCCACGGTTTCCTGTCGGACTGCCTGCCCGACGCCTGGGGCATGCTGCTGTTGAAGCGGCGCCTTCAAAGGATGGGTCACCGGTTCGAAGACCTTGATGCGGTCGACCGGCTCGCCCTCGTGGGCACAAGGGGTCGAGGTGCCCTCGTCTTCCAGCCCGAAACGCTTGGGTTCGAAGCTTCATTTACCATCGATCTCGATGCTCTGGCTGATGAATCCCGCCAGGTTCTGCTCGGCGAGGAGACAGAGCTCGAAGCGCTGCTGGCACGCCTGGGCGGCGGCTCAGGCGGAGCACGGCCGAAAGTTCACGTGGCGATCGACGCGGACGGCAAGCTTTCCGCCGGAGACGAGCTCGCTGCAGCGGGAAGCAAGAACGCGGGTGAGGAATGGATCGTCAAGTTTGCAGCGACCAATGACCCCACCGATATCGGGCCGTTGGAAGAGGCCTACGCCCGGATGGCCCGCGCCGCAGGCATCGATATGGCGGAGACGCGATTGATCCCGTCGGCGAACGGTCCAGGTCATTTCGCGACAAGGCGCTTCGATCGACTGGCACCGGGCAAGCGGCTACACATGGTCAGCCTCGGCGGAGCGCTTGAAGCGTCGCCGCATATGCCCAGCGTCGACTACGACGGGTTCCTGAAGGCGACCTTGGCCATCACCCACAGCATGGCAGACGTCGAGCAGGCCTTCCGGCGCATGGTCTTCAACGTGCTTGCGCGAAACCGTGACGACCATGTTCGCCAGCACGCCTACCTGATGGACGACCAAGGG
>JBJTTE010000196.1:0-18283 GCA_046080005.1 Erythrobacter sp. | reverse complement strand
GCTCCGGTAACCGGTTAACTCAAGCCGATCGCCACATCCGATCGCGGGCTCCACGCCTGCCCGGATGGCAAGCATGTTCATTCGTATCCATTACGTTTGACAGTGCAGGTATCGGCTTGAGTTAACCGGTTACCGGAGCCTTGAGGTCCCCGGACCGGGCGCCGTCGCCCACATGTCCCTTCATCAAAAACCAACAATGTCAAAGAGCCGCCAGACGCTAAGAAGCGGACAGCGAGCGCTTCCCCGATTTACACCGGGGGACCGGCTGTCCGATTTGGTTGGCGACCAATCGCAGCGGGCCCGGTTCAAACCGTCAGCGCCGCGTCGGTGAGGGCCCTATATGGAAGACCTCAGATTCGGTCAACGGCTTTTTGCAATTTTATTTCACAGCCACGCAAGATGGCTGAAATTCCAACGTTTTGTTCCTACATCCAGCCCGATTTCGGACCGAAATCGGGGGCCAAAATCGGGTTTTGGAGCCTGAAAACGGTGTTGGTCGGAGCTCGTCACTAACCCGCAAACACCGCTCACGGCCGAGAAAAAGCACCCTTCCCCTAGGGCAAGCGCGCTTTTGTCTCGCTGCCCGCCGATTCTCCTTCCGCCATGATTCCACCGTCGCTTGGGGCAAGAGCAAAGTGGTGCTAGGATGATCCTGACCGGACGGAGCCATAGCGCTCCGCCGGGTGGGAAAGATGACCATGACCGCGCGCACCCCTCATATCCTGTCTGCGCTCGCAGCGATCAGTCTTGTTACGCCAGCGGCGGCCCATTCCCCCTCACCCTCGCCCAGCGCTGCCTCAACCGCGTCGGGTCTGCTCGATCCCGCCGCCGAAGTCCTCAGGCTGGAAGAAGAGCGGCACGAGCGCCTGACCATGCCCGTGCTGGTCGAGGGCGCAGGCCCCTATGCTTTCATGATCGACACCGGCAGTCAGGCCACTGCCATCACCCACGAGATCCGCACCGCCGCCATTCTCGCGTCGGCGGGCAAGGCGATGCTGATTGGCATGGCTAGCCGCCGCGAGGTTGACCTCGCGCAGGTCGGGCGGATCGAATTCGGCACGAACAGCTTCACCAATTTCGCTGCCCCGGTGCTGGCGCGCGAGAATGTCGGCGCAGACGGCATTATCGGGCTCAACGCGCTCCAGGACTTCCGCGTGCTGATCGACTTCCGCAAGCAAACCATCGCGGTCGAAGATGCAAGCGTCAAGGAACGCCGCGCCGGTTACGAAATCGTGGTCCGCGCACACAACAAGCTGGGCCAGCTGTTGATTACCGACGCCTTGGTTGAAGGCGTGCGCGCAACAGTCATCATCGACACCGGCGCGCAGGCAAGCCTCGGCAATATTGCCTTGCGCGAGAGGATCCGCACCAAGCGTGCCCAGGAGGTCGTCACTACCGATGTCAACGGGGTCGATATTATCGGCCAGCTTGCCTATGTGCGCTCGCTCAGTATTCAGGGCATGTCGCTGGCCCATGTGCCGCTGACCTTCGCCGACACTCCTGCTTTTGAGGCCTTGGGATTGCTGGATCAGCCGGTGCTGTCGATCGGAATGCAGCATCTTGCGTTGTTTGACCGCGTAGCAATTGATTTCGGGAAGCAGCGCATTCTGTTCGATGTGCCGGCCGATGTCGCCCGCGCACTGCGTGAAGCACGCGGCGGGCCGGGGTACCGCATGGGCTTCTAGCACACCACCGCCGCGCCTTGCGGGATCGTCTGCGGGCACCCACATCAGCGTCCGATGCCGCCCGAAACCAGCTCTCTTCCAGCGCCAGCCACTGCCGAGCCCGCCGCGCAACGCAAGCTGCGCGCGAGCGATGTCGAAAGCTGGCCAACACTGCGGCGCTTCCTGCCCTATCTCTGGCCGCGGGATAATCCGGCGCTGCGCACGCGGATAGCGGTGGCGATGACGCTGGTGCTGGCAGCCAAAGCGGTCACCCTCTCGCTGCCATTCGCCTATAAGGGTGCGGTCGATGCGATGGCGACAACCGCTGATGCCGGTCTGGCGGTCGCGCTTGCGCTGGTCGCAGCCTATGCGCTTGGTCGCTTCACCGCAGTGGCCTTCGACAATCTGCGCAACATCGCGTTCGAACGAGTGGGGCAGATGGCCACGCTGAGCCTAGCCCAGGACGTGTTCCGGCGCCTCCACCGCCTGTCGCTGCGCTTCCACCTCTCGCGCCGCACCGGCGAGGTCACCAAGATCATCGAGCGCGGCACCAAGAGCATCGACCAGATGCTCTACTTCATGCTGTTCAACATCGCGCCGACGATCATCGAGCTGATCGCGGTGGGGGTGATCTTCTACATCAATTTCGGGCCCGCGCTGGTCGCGGCGACGGCACTGACAGTGGTCACCTATGTGATGGTGACCCGCTGGATCACTGAATGGCGCACCAAGCTGCGGCGCGAGATGAATGATCTCGATGGCGAGGCGCTGCACCGCGCGGTGGATTCGCTGCTCAACTACGAAACAGTAAAGTACTTCGGGGCCGAGCGTCGCGAGGAAGAACGCTATTCAAGCTCGGCAAGCGCCTATGCCGAGGCAGCGATCAAATCCGAAAATGCGGTGGGCCTGCTCAACATGGGGCAGTCGCTGATCACCAATGCGCTGGTCGGCGGCGCGATGGCCTATACGGTCTGGGGCTGGAGCAAAGGCGAGCTGACAGTGGGCGATCTGGTGCTCGTCAATACTTACCTGATGCAACTGTTCCGCCCGCTCGATGTGTTGGGCTGGGTCTATCGCACCATTCGCCAGGGCCTGGTTGATATGGCCGAAATGTTCCGCCTGATCGACACCGCGATTGAGGTGCAGGACGTCCCACAAGCGCCTGCGCTGATCGTCCACCGGCCCACCATCGCCTTCGAGAATGTCATCTTTCGCTATGAACCGGGGCGCACCATCCTCAATGGCCTCAGCTTCGAAGTGCCCGCTGGCACCACCACCGCCATCGTCGGCCCTTCGGGCGCGGGCAAGAGCACCATCGCACGGCTGCTGTTCCGTTTTTACGATCCGCAAGGCGGGCGCGTGCTCGTCAGCGGGGAAGATATTGCTCTGGTCACCCAGGCAAGCGTGCGCGCGGCGATCGGGATTGTCCCGCAGGACACCGTCCTGTTCAACGAGACGCTGGCCTATAACATTGCTTACGGCGCGCATGGGTCGGATCAGGACCGGATCGAACAAGCCGCGCGCGATGCTGCGTTGACCCCGCTGATTGACCGCCTGCCGGATCGCTTCGCCACGATGGTGGGTGAACGCGGGCTCAAGCTTTCGGGCGGGGAGAAGCAGCGCGTCGCGATTGCCCGCACACTGGTGAAGAATCCGCCGATCCTCTTGCTCGACGAGGCAACCAGCGCGCTCGACAGCCGCACCGAGCAGGAAATTCTCGGCACGCTGCACCGCATTGCCGAGGGCCGCACGACCATCGCCATTGCGCATCGCCTGTCGACCATTGCCGACGCTGACAATATCCTGGTGCTCGATCACGGGCGGATGGTGGAGAGCGGCAATCATACAGCGCTGCTGCGCGCAGGCGGGCTTTATGCCGAGATGTGGTCGCAGCAGGCCGCCGAACGGCGCGAGGCCGACGCTGCCGGGCTTGCTATCGAAGCTGCGGAATAGGGGTCAGGCCGCGCTCTCGCTGCCATTGCTTGCGCCCCCGACAGCGGTTACCGCGCTCGCAGAGAGTCCACCGGAAGAGAGAGAGTCCCCTGATGCGTCGCACCCGCCTGCTTGCGTTGCTGTTTGCCCCGCTGACCCTGCCAATCGCCATGCCCGCAGCCGCGCAAGAACAATCGGCGCCTGCGCCCGCACCTGCCCCAGCCCCGCCTCCAATGGTGGCGATCCCCGCCGCGTTGACCGCGGACGCCGTCCCGCCCGTTCCGCTCGCCATGGCAGAGCGGGCGCGCCCCTATCTGGAAGCGCGCGGGGCCTGGTTCGCTGGCTGGGATCCCACTGTGCGGGCGGTGCTGATTAACACCCGCTTCGCCAACGTGCGGCAGCTCCACCGCGTCGCCATGCCGATGGGTGCGCGCACCCAGATCAGCTTCGAGGCCGAACCCGTGGGTGGCTCCTATGCGCCGGTCAAAGGGGATGTGATCCTCGTCAGCAAGGATCGCGGCGGGGATGAGTACTTCCAGATCCACAGCCTCAAGGATGGCCGCCTCACGCTGCTGACCGACGGCAAGAGCCGCAACACGATCAACGCATGGAGCAATGACGGCGAACTTGTCGGCTTCAGCTCGACCCGCCGCAACGGCATTGATGCCGATCTCTATGTCACGAACCCGCGCGATCCGAGCTCAGTGCGGATCGTGCACGAAAGCCAGGGCGGCGGATGGTTCATTGGCGGCTTCTCGCCGGATAAGGCCTTTGCCTACATCGCTGATTGCCGATCAGTGCAGGATGTCGATCTGTATCGCCTCGATCTTGCAACCGGCGCAATGGCGCCGATTGGTGATCCCAAGGCGCAGGTCGCCTATGGGGGCCTGCGCGTCGGCCCGGATGGCACGCTTTGGGCGACGAGCGATCAGGGCTCGGATTTTCAGCGGCTCGGTCAGCTTGATGCCGCGTCCGGTGCCTTTACGCCGGTGTCGCGCGAGAGCTGGGACGTCGATGGTTTCGATATTTCGCCAGACGGCAAGACCATCGTCTACGAAGTCAACGAGGCAGGCTCTGACCGGATGCGCATCCTCGATGTCGCGAGCGGCAAGGTCACCAAGGTCGATGCCCTCCCAGCCGGGCAGATCGGCGGACTTGAATTTGCACCATGGGGCGAGATCGGTTTCTCCTTTTCGAGCGCCAAGAGCGCAGCCGACGTCTGGTCATTGGATCCCAAGACCATGCAGCTGACCCGGTGGACGCAGAGTGAGACCGGGGGCCTTGATCCGCAGGTCAATGTCGAGCCGCGGATCGTGACGACCAAGAGCTTTGATGGCCTGCTAGTGTCCGGCCTGCTCTACATGCCCGATCCGGCAAAGTTCCCGGGCAAACGCCCGCTCATCGTCGATCTGCATGGCGGGCCGGAGGGGCAATCGACCGCAGGCTTCATGGGCCGCAACAATTATTACCTCAACGAACTCGGCATCGGGATCTTCTACCCCAATGTGCGCGGGTCGACCGGCTACGGGAAGACCTTCGTCAGCCTCGACAATGGCCCGTTCAAGCGCGAGGATTCGGTCAAGGACATGGCCGCGCTGATCGATGCGGTGCGCGGCGACAAGGCGGTTGATCCGGCCAAGATCGGCCTGACCGGCGGTTCGTATGGCGGCTATATGTGCTATGCCGCAGCGGTGCAGCTCAAAGCCAAGCTCACCGCCACCCAGTGCACGGTGGCGATCAGCAACTTCGTCAGCTTCCTTGAAAACACCAACCCCTACCGGCAGGATTTGCGCCGCGTGGAATATGGCGACGAACGCGATCCGGTGCAGCGCGCCAAGCTGACCGAGATCAGCCCGCTGACCCGCGTGGCCGAGATCGAAAAGCCGATGTTCGTGATCACCGGGGCTAATGATCCGCGCGTGCCCAAATCCGAAGCCGACCAAATGGTCGCCGCGATCCGCGCGCGCGGCGGCGAGGCATGGCATCTGATTGCGGCTGATGAAGGCCACGGCTTCGCCAAGAAAGCCAATTCGGACTACGCCTTCCTGGCGCAGCTGGTGTTTTGGAAGAAGTACCTGCTGGGTGAGTGATTAGGCGGTTTGTGAGAGGCGCTCGAGGATCACGAGCGCCTCTTCGCCCCGCGAGGATGGCACAAACAGGTGATCGTGGTGGAAACCCGCTACGACATTGCAAGGAATATCCTGTTCGGCGAGCGCCCGCGCAACCGCTGCGGTCAGTCCCACGCCTTCAAGCGCCGAGTGCACCGTTAACGTGATCCGGGTGAAGGCTCCCGCATCACTTGCGACAATCGCGGTGGTGCCTTCGTCCTCGCGGATCAGCGCAAAGGCGTCCTCGGGCGGCGCGCCTTCAATGACAATGAAGTCCCATCGCCGCGCGTCCAGCACCGGAGCCATGCCCGCAAGCATCTCCGCAAGGTCACTGACCGGGCCGCCCGCCGTCACAGGATGTATTTGCTGAGGTCGGTATTGCCCGCCAGCCCCGCCAACCGCGCCTCGACATAGGCCGCGTCGATCGGGATCGTGTCCCCGACATGATCCTCAGCCGCAAAGCTGATCTCTTCGAGCAACCGCTCCATCACCGTCTGCAAGCGCCGTGCGCCGATGTTCTCGACCGATGTGTTCACCTGCGCAGCAATGCGCGCGATGGCCTGGATGGCATCCTCGGTAAAGTCGAGCGTGACCTGCTCGGTGCCCAGCAGCGCCTTGTACTGCGCCACAAGGTTGGCGCGCGTCTCTGAGAGGATGCGGACAAAATCGGCCTCGGTCAGCGCACGCAGCTCGACCCGGATCGGCAGGCGGCCCTGGAGTTCGGGCAGCATGTCCGAAGGCTTGGCGACGTGGAACGCACCGCTGGCGATGAACAGGACATGGTCGGTCTTCATCGGGCCATACTTGGTGGCAACCGTGGTGCCCTCGATCAGCGGCAGCAGATCGCGCTGCACGCCCTCACGGCTGACGCTGCCACCGCGCACATCGCTGACTGCGATCTTGTCGATCTCATCGAGGAACACGATCCCGTTGGTCTCGGCATTCTGGAGGGCCGCGCGTGCGACATCGTCCTGATCAAGGCGCTTGTCGGCTTCTTCGTCCACCAGCTTGTCCCAGGCATCGGGGACGCGCTGCTTCTGGCGGCGGGTCGGCTTGCGGCCGAGCGCCTTACCCATCATATCGGAGAGGTCGATCATCCCGATCTGGCCGCCCATATTGCCCATGTCGAATGGTGCGGCGGGCGCATCGCGGACCTCGATCTCAACCTCGACATCGTTCATTGCATTCTGAATGATCCGCTGGCGGAAGCTTTCGCGCGTCGCCTCGGACGCATTGTCCCCGACGAGCGCCGTCAGGAGCCGGTCCATCGCCGCCTCGGAAGCCGCCTCGCGCACCTTTTCGCGCCGGCGCTCTTTCTCGAGCCGGATCGCTTCCTCAACCAGATCGCGCGCGATCTGTTCGACATCGCGCCCGACATAGCCGACCTCGGTGAACTTGGTCGCCTCGACCTTGATAAAGGGGGCTTCGGCAAGCTTGGCAAGCCGGCGGCTGATCTCGGTCTTGCCGCAGCCGGTGGGGCCGATCATCAGGATATTCTTGGGGGTCACCTCGTCGCGCAGATCCGCACCAAGCCGCTGCCGCCGCCAACGATTGCGCAGCGCCACAGCAACCGCGCGCTTGGCATCGGCCTGACCGATAATGTGTTCGTCGAACGCGGCGACGATCGCCTTGGGGGTGAGACTATCCATATATATCGTCCGGGAAAGAGGGGGGTCAGACCGTCTCGACGGTCAAATTGCCGTTGGTGAACACGCAGATCTCGGCCGCGACCGCCATCGCCTTGCGCGCAATGGTCTCGGCGTCAGCCTCGTAGTCTGCCAGCGCGCGCGCCGCCGCGAGCGCAAAGTTCCCGCCCGAGCCAATCGCGGCGATGTCGCCGAGCGGCTCCAGCACATCGCCATTGCCGGTGAGGACCAGCAGCGTGTCCTTGTCGGCAACGATCATCAGCGCTTCGAGATTGCGCAGATATTTGTCGGTGCGCCAGTCCTTGGCGAGTTCGACGCTCGCGCGCATCAGCTGGCCGGAATATTGCTCCAGCTTCTTCTCCAGCCGCTCGAACAAGGTGAAAGCATCCGCAGTCGCCCCGGCAAAGCCCGCGATCACGTTGCCATCGCCGATGCGGCGCACCTTGCGCGCATTGGGCTTCATCACGGTGTTGCCCATCGAGACTTGCCCGTCACCCGCGATGACAGTGGTACCGCCGCGCCGGACGCCAATGATGGTGGTGCCGTGCCATTGCACGAGGCCATGGGCCGAGGGATCGCTGCTCATGCGCGCCAATATGGCGCGCTGGGGCAGGGGTTCAAGCGGGCTATTGCCCGTTCGGCCCGCCGCCCGGTGCCCCGCCCGGCAGTCCCGCACCGCCAACCTGACCGATATTGCCGAACAGGTCTTCGAGGAAGCCGCGCTCGCGGCCCAGGGTCGGCGTCTTGTCGCCTTCGGGATCGAGGTACACGACCTGATCATCGCCGGTCCGCTTGACGTCGATGACCCGCCCCGTGGCATCAAAGGTCACCGCCATGACCGCATGGTCGCGGATGCGCGGACGATTGAATGGGCGCTGGCCGGTGATGCTCGACACGTAATACCAGGTCGGCGTGCCGAACTGGCTGGTGAAGGTCGGGCGCCCGAGCGTGCCTTCGACCGACTGCTGATTGTCGATCTGCGGCTGAATCACCGAGCTGAGCAAGGGATCGACGATATAGCCACGCGATTCGCGGATCGCGGTGCAGGCCGAGAGCAGGCTCACCGCCGCACCCAGCAACACAACTGCAGGCAGCCTGCGTCGGCCACCGTTCAACGTGCCTGCCTGTTCCATCCGCGCCAAACCGTGTCCGTCCCGTCTTAACTTGCGCGCGTAGCGCACTCTTGTCCCTTGGGTGAGGTGCTTTAAGGGGCAAGGCGCAAGCTTGCAACGCACCATGTGGCATAGCGGTGGGACAGCGGGTTTGAACGGCGGTTGAACATATCGGCGGCTTGTGCGTTCCATAGCGGCGCGGTGCTGCCGGTGTCGCCGCTGGATGTACCGTCCGGTTTCCGTGTGAAAGGTCTTGAACCCGATGTCCTTCCTCTCCCGCCTGCTTGGCACGGCCCCCGATCCGCGTGAGGCGGTGCGCCCGCTGTGGCACCGCGTGATCGAGCTGGCGCGCGATCCGGTCTATTATATCGATTGCGGCGTAGCGGATTCGATTGCCGGGCGCTTTGACATGATAACAGCGATTTTGAGCGCAGTGATGGTGCGGATCGAAGCCTCTGAAATGCGGGCGGAAAGTGCACTGCTCGCAGAGCTCTTCGTCGAGGACATGGACGGGCAGCTGCGCGAATTCGGCGTTAATGATGTGGTCGTGGGCAAGCGCATCGGCAAGTTGATGAGCGTGCTCGGCGGGCGCCTCGGCACCTATCGCAGCGCGTTCAACACCGGCGATCTCGACAAGCTGACGGGCGCCGTGGCGCGCAATGTGACCTTTGCGCAAGGCACCGAAGAGACCGCCGGATCGCGCGCGGTCGCGGACAGATTGATAAAGCTTTTCGAGCGGTTAGGTCGCTTCTCCGATGCGGAGATGCTGCAGGCGAGCGCGATTTGGTAAGCGCTGTGTCAGCACCGTCCGAGCTTTCGCGCATGATCAGGGCCCGCCCGCTCGCCGCTGGCGCGGTGGTGATCGAGGCCAATGCCGAGGAGCGTGCGGCGCTCGCGCTGCGGTTTGGGCTGGGCGCGGTGGAAAGCCTGCGGGCCGAGATCGCGCTCGAAGCCAAACCGCGTGCGATCCGCGCCACCGGGCGCCTGCATGCAGCGATCATGCAGCCCTGCGCGATCAGCGGCGAGGACTTTCCGGTCACCATCGACGAGCCCGTCGACCTCAGATTTACCGAGGAAAATCAGCATTCATCAACCGATGATGAGGTCGAGATCGAGCTCGAAGCCGATGATTGCGACGAGATCGAATATGGCGGCGAGATGTTCGATCTGGGCGAAGCGGTGGCGCAGACGCTCGGGCTTGCGATCGATCCCTATGCCGAGGGACCGGACGCCGATGCCGCGCGGGCCGGGGCGGGGATCATCCAGGAAGGCGAACAGCGCGGGCCGCTCGCCGATCTGCTCGCGGGGCTCAAGAAAGACTGACCCCGGCGCTCTCCTGAGGGCCGCGCGCACTGCCCGTTAAATCCTTGTCAAGCAATAGCAATTTGGCCCGCTTCGGTCGGAGATTGTCCATGCCCCACGCCCGACACCTGCCAATCTGGCTCCTTGCCATGCTGCCCGCCCCTGCCCTCGCGGCGGAGGAGGATGGCAATGTCTGGCTCGGCCAGTTCGCCACCATCAACCTCACCAAGAAGGTCTATATCCGGCTCGAATCGCAGGAGCGTTTCACCAATGATTCCGAGCGGTTAGGTCAGCTCCTGCTGCGCTCGCTGGTGGCTTACCGGATCAGCAAAGACGTCAATATCGGGGCCGGTTACGCCTTCGTGCTGACCGATCCGGTCGGACCGGTCAAGCTCAACGAACACCGCTTTTATCAGGAACTTAACGTCAGGCTGCTGACCACCGCGGGCGGCACGACGCTGGATTCGCGCACCCGGCTCGAACAGCGCACCTTCGAGGAGCGCGAAGGCACCGCCTGGCGGCTGCGCGAATTCGTGCAGCTGCGCGCACCGCTCAACAAAAACAACCGCTTGGTGATCTTTTCCGAGCCCTTCGTCGACCTTGATGAAGACCCGGTCCAGCGCGGGGGCCTGTCGATCTGGCGTAACTTCGTTGGCGTCTCGATCCCGCTCGCCAAGGGGATCGAGGTGGTGCCGGGCTACCTTAACCAGCAGGTGTTCCGCGATGGGCCGAACCGGATCGACCATACCGCCAATGTGAACGTGTTCATGACCTTCTGAGCGGCGCGCCAATGCCACTGTTTCACGTGAAACACGCTTTCACGGGGGGGTCAAACGGGGGTCTGACGGCGCGCAAACACCCCGCAAAGCGGGTCTAGCAGGGGTCTAACAGGGGTCTAGCGCGGGCCTGAAACGATCATCGCCCATTGCCCCCCCAGCGTGTCACGCTTCGCCCTTCCAAGGATTGAAGAACAGCTCTTCCACCGGAACCGCGAAGAACGCCGCCATGCGATAGGCCAGCGGCAGCGAGGGATCATATTTGTCCGCCTCGACCGCGATGATGGTCTGGCGCGAGATTTCCAGAGCATTGGCCAGATCAGCCTGATCGAGCGCGCGCGCCTTGCGCAATTCGCGCAGGCGGTTCTTCATTCCGAAAGCCCCCGCAATCGCTTGCGAGGCCTCTTGGCTCACCAGTCGCGACTGCGCCGATCAGAACGGAATATCATCGTCGAGGTCATCATAGCCGCTGCTGCCGCCGCTCGGCGCGCCGCCGCCCTGGTTCCAGCCGCCGCCTGAGCCGCCACCGCCGCCGCTATAGCTGCCGCCGCCTGACCGGCCGCCGCCACCGCTGCCACCACCCATGCCGCCGCCGCCCCCGCCGCCTCCGGGCGCGCCATCAAGCATGGTCATCACCGAGTTTGGCCCGCGCAGCACGACTTCGGTCGTGTAGCGATCCTGCCCGCTCTGGTCGGTCCATTTGCGGGTCTGCAGCTGACCCTCGATATAGACCTTGCTGCCCTTCTTCAGATAGCGCTCGGCCACCCCGGCGAGGCCTTCATTGAAGATCGCGATATTGTGCCACTCGGTCTTTTCCTGGCGTTCACCGCTGTTGCGGTCCTTCCAGCTTTCGGACGTGGCAATCGAGAAGTTGCAGACCTTGCCACCATTGCCAAAGGTGCGGATCTCCGGGTCCTTGCCCAGATTGCCGATCAGCATCACCTTGTTGAGCGAACCCGCCATCGAAATACCCTTCCCATCAAAAGCTTGGGCGCGCCATAGCGCGACTCTCGGGAAGCGTCATAGGACATCAAAGCGGGCGGGACGACAAGCCCCGAAAGCTAATCCCCCGCTTAGCGCACGGGATAGCGAAGCCGTCCGAGAAACCGCGACAGGCTCGGCAGTTCGCGGTCCTTGCCGAGGAACTGCGCTTTCATCTTCTCGAACTGCATCACCCCATCAATCCGGCGGTCAAGGAAGGCATAGGTATCGGCCTTGCCTTCGGAATCGTCGTTGACGAAGACGGCGAGCGTTGCCGAGTAGATCCCGGCGAGGATCGCGCGCTTGGTATAGTGGTTGTAATCGGTCGCGGTGTCGCCCGCGAGCCGCCACATGATATCGGCCGAGCGCCAGCCGAGCTTGAGCGAACGCCGCGCATTCTGCGGCTGCGCCATCACCGCGAGCGCGCGGCGCACCGCCTCGTCGATATGGCTCACCGCTTCCAGCCGGAAGGCGACCAGCGTGCGGATGCGTTCGCGAATCTTGAGCGTAGCGAGTCGGTCAGCCGGACATTCCGCCTCCATCGCCTGATCAACCGATGTGATCCACGCCTTGATCATGTCCATCGGCTTGGCGCCCGGAAAGGCGAGCTTGGCCACGTCCGCATCGCAGCCCGCCATTTCGGCAGCTGCGGTCAGCGCGGTCTGGTTCCAGCCATCGAAGATCGCCGAGGCCGCAATATCGGGCGCCAGCGCCACGCACAGTTCATCGAGGGTGAGATCGGCAAAGTCGGTCATGTCAGAAGGAAGGTCCGTAGCCTTTCTTGGTTCCCGTTTCCGCGCGCTTCGCGTCAGCAGCCGCGAATTCCTGCTTCAGCAAGGTGTTGCCGCTCTGCAATTCCATGTAATTGCGCGCCGAGCGGCCCGAATTGTCATTGTGATCGGGGTCCGCACCCTTGCTCAGCAGCAGCCGCACCAATGACACATTGCGCGAATGGACCGCCGCGATCAGCGGGGTCTCGCCGGTCTGGTCAGAGATATTGACGCTCGCTCCGCCCTTGATCAGCGCCTCGACCCCGTCGGTAAAGCCCATCGCGGTGGCCAGCTGGAGCGGTGAAATGCCCTTCTTGTTGCGGATGTTCGGATCAGCCCCGCGCTGGAGCAGAAAGCGGACCCACACCAGGTCGCTGCGCGCGACAACAATGTGCAGGCCGGTATCGCCGCTCGTCAGATCGCGGGTGTTTACGATCTGGGTGCCGGGCTTCGACAGCATGTCGGTCGCCTCGTCACCCTCGCGCTTCTTGACCGCTTCAAGGAACTGGTAGCCCGGCGACTGGAACTGGGCAGCGGCAGGTGCGGCGAGAGCAAGCATCACGGCGCTGGCAATCAGCGTGCGAGGGCCTAACTTGCGCAAAACACTCAAAGCCAAGGTTTGATCCTTTCGCATAACCTGTCACACATAGCGCCAGAGGGTAATCTGGGCGTGCGCCGTAATCGGGGCAAGCCCGGGCGCCTGTGACGAGCAACCAGTTAGCAGAGCATGAACCGTAACAACAAGCCTTCCGCCATCACCGTCCTGCTGTGCGCCGCCGCTCTGGCGCTGAGCGGGTGCGGCGCTGCCGAGCCGACAATCAAACCGCCGCTGGCCGGCGCGGCGATCGGCGGGGACTTTACCCTGACCGGCAGCAAGGGCGAAACCGTGCGCTGGGGCGATTTTGCGGGCCGGTACCGGATCGTCTATTTCGGCTTTACCTTCTGCCCCGATATCTGCCCCACCGACATGCAGCGCGTCGCGCAGGGGCTGAAAGTGCTCAAGGCCAAGGCTCCGGCCAAGGCGGGCAAGATCACGCCGATCTTCATCTCGGTCGATCCCGAGCGGGATACCCCGGCCAAGGTCGGTGAGTTTGCCGCGGCCTTCTCGCCCGACATGATCGGACTGACTGGCACCCCCGATCAGGTCGCTGCCGCCGCCAAGGCCTTCAAGGTGTTCTATGCCAAGGGCGAGACCACGCCCGATGGCAGCTATCTCGTCGATCATTCGAACGTCGCCTATCTGTTCGGCCCCGATGGCGCGCCGATTGCCACGCTGCCGACAGACAAGGGTGCTGAGGCGGTGGCCGCGGAACTGGACCGATGGGTGAGCTGAGAGAGCGCTTCTGGGAGCTGGAGCTCGGCCAGCTGACCCGGCCCGAATGGGAAGCGCTGTGCGATGGCTGCGGGCGCTGCTGCCTGCACAAGCTGGAGGATGAGGCAACCGGCGAGGTGATTGACACCAACATCGCCTGCCGCCTGCTCGATACCTCGACCGCGCGCTGTTCGGACTATCGCAACCGCAAGGCCTTTGTGCCCGATTGCCTGCGGCTGACGCTGGGGATCGTCGAGCAGGTCAGCTGGCTGCCATCCACGTGCGCTTACCGGCTGCGCGCCGATGGCCGTCCGCTGCCCGAGTGGCATTATCTGATCTCGGGTGATCCTGACGCGGTGCGCCGCGCCGGGGTGTCGGTCATCGGGCGCGCGGTGAGCGAGGTCGACGCCGGGCCGATGGAGCACCACATCACCGAGTGGCCCAGCCCGCGGCGCGAGTGGCGCCGCGAGCGACACGAGGCCGAGGAGGCAGACGAATGATCGACTGGCTGCGCGCGCCGGTGCTCGATCCCGAGCTTGAGCTGGGGGGCAAGCGGGTGCCGATTGTGCTCAAGCGGCTGCGCAACGCGCGGCGGCTGACCTTGCGGCTTGCCCCCGATGGCTCGGAAGTGCGAATCACGCTGCCCGCCTGGGCCGAGGGGCGCGAGGCGATTGCCTTTGCCCATGCGCGGGTGGGCTGGCTCGCCGATCAGCTTGCCAAGCTGCCGCAACGGGCTGCGCCTGCCCCCGGCGGCGAGGTCCATTATCGCGGCACCGCGCTGCGCTTGGCGTGGGAAGCGCGCGCCGCGCGGCGGCCGGTGCTGGCCGGGGAGGTGCTCAAGATCGGCGGCCCGCAGGCGGGGCTGGAGGGACGCATCAAGCGCTGGCTGGAGGGTGAAGCCCTGCGCCTCGCCGAAGCCGACATATACGATTACTGCGCGGCGGCCGGGCTCGATCCTGTTCCCGTCGGGCTGATGCGGGCGCAGCGCCGCTGGGGCTCATGCTCGGACAAGAGCCGCATCCGCATCAATTGGCGGCTGGTACAGGCGCCCGACTTTGTGCGCCGCTCGGTGGTCGCGCATGAGGTCGCGCATCTGGTGCATTTCGATCACTCGCCCGCCTTCCATGCGCTGCTGGGGCGCATTTTTGAAGGCGAGATCAAGACGGCGGACCGCTGGCTGAAGGAGCACGGGCGCGGGCTTTACGCCGCCTTCGGCTAGCGCGCTGCCCCCCTTTGCCATCGCGCCCCCGCGCTCTATATTGCGGCGATGCGCGTCCTCCCCTCCCGTTTCAATCCGGCCACCGGGCTCAGCGATTTCTGGACCGAGATCCGGCGGCCCAACCCGCATCGCTGGCCGATCCTCGGGCTGTCGATCCTGCCGGTGGCGGGGATGCTCTACTGGGGCCTCAACAGCACCACCTATGCCGAGCCCGAGCGTCCCAAGATCGAATATATCACCACGCTCGATGCGACTCGCACCGATGCCGAGATCATGGCCGAGAACCGCGCCAATCAGGAGATCAAGGACCTGCGCGCTGCCGAGGAGGAGAAGATCGCGCGCAAGAAGCGCGACATGTACAAGGCGCTCGGCAAGGCGGCGGGGATGGATGTCGAGGATATCGAGCGCAAGGCCGAGGCCGAGCGCGCCGCAGAAGCCGCCGCTGCCGAGGCACGCCGCGCTGCCGCTGCCAAGCCTGCTGCCGAAAGCGCCAGGCCATAGCCCAAAGCGTGCTGCCTTCTGATCACGCCTGGATGGCGGCTGCGGCGCGCCTCGCTGAACGGGCGCGCCCGCTGTCCCACCCTAATCCGGGCGTGGCGGCGTTGGTGCTGCAGCACGGCCGCCTGATCGCGCGCGGGTGGACGCAGGCAGGCGGGCGCCCACATGCCGAGGCGGCGGCGCTCGCGGGCCTCACCCCTGAGCAACGGGCCGAGGCGACGCTCTATGTCACGCTGGAGCCCTGCGCCCACCAGTCCGAGCGCGGCCCGGCTTGCACCGATCTGCTGATTGCCGCGCGCCCCGCCCGCGTGGTGATCGGCCAGATCGACCCCGATCCGCGCACCGCCGGACAAGGTGTCGCGCGGCTCGATGCAGCGGGGATCGCGGTCACGCTGCTCGAAGACCCGGCCTCAGCCGCGAGCCTTGCCGGCTTCCTCACCCGCCAGCGCGCGGGCCGCCCCTGGGTGACGCTCAAGCTCGCCACCTCGCTCGACGGCTGCATCGCGCTCGCCGATGGCACCAGCCAATGGATCACCGGCGAGGTCGCCCGCGCCCATGTCCACGCCCAGCGCGCGCGGCATGATGCGATCCTCGTCGGCGGCGGCACATGGCGGGCGGACAAGCCCCGGCTCGACGTGCGCCTGCCCGGGCTCGACGTGCGCCTGCCCGGGCTCGAAGCGCGTTCGCCGCAGCGGGTAGTGCTGACGCGCGGCGCGGCGCCCGAAGGTGTCACTACCCTCCCCTCGCCTGCTGCGATCGCCGCGCTGGACGGCGTACAATACCTCTATGTCGAAGGCGGGGCCGAGACGGCTGCGGCGTTTCTGGCGGATGATCTGGTCGACGAACTCCACCTCTACACCGCGCCGGTGCTGATCGGCGGGGATGGCCGGCGCAGCCTTGGCGCGCTTGGCCTCACAGCGCTCGCCGAAGCGCATGGACGCTGGCGCATCAGCGAGCGCCGCGCGCTTGGCAGCGACAGCTTCGCCGCCTATCTGCGGACCCGCAACTGACAAGGACACAGCCATGTTCACCGGCATCGTCACCGCCATCGGCACCATTGCCGCCGCCGACCAGCGCGGCGACCTGCGCCTCCGGATCACCGCTCCGCTCGATCCGGCGCGCATCGACATCGGTGCCTCGATCGCCTGTTCAGGCGTGTGCCTGACCGTGGTCGAGCGCGGCGGGACGGCCGGCGATGCCTGGTTCGACGTCGATCTCTCGGGCGAGACCGTCAGCCGGACCGTGCCCACGATGTGGGCCGAAGGCGCAGCACTCAACCTCGAGCCGAGCCTGCGGCTGGGCGACGAGCTGGGCGGGCATATCGTCACCGGTCACGTCGATTCGGTCGGCGAGGTGGTCAAGGTCGCGCGCGATGGTGACAGCTGGCAGATCGCGATCCGCGCGCGGGCCGAAATGTCGCCCTTTATTGCGGAGAAGGGCTCGATCACCGTCAACGGCGTGTCGCTGACGGTCAACAAGGTGCACGACCGCGAGGACCGCAGCTGCGATTTCCTGCTCAACATCATCCCCCACACCGCCGCCGTGACAACGCTGGGCCAGCTTGCGGAGGGCGACAAGGTCAACCTCGAGATCGATGTGCTGGCGCGGTACCTGAAACGGATGCAAAGCCTCGCTGCGGCGGGGTGACCCCTAACGTCATTTGCGTTCAAAGCTTGAGCGAATTCGGTCAATCGCTGGCGGCACGTGTCAGGACGCAGCAGGCAGTCGTTTCAGCAGTTCGGCGACTTGGTCACGAACCCTTGGCTCGCTGGCAAGGCTCTCATACATCGACCGCGCCAGTGTATGGTTTCCCAGCCCTGCCTCAACTTCGGCCTCCAGCAGCAGCGCGGGCGCGAAGTCGCGTTTGAAGGCCATTGGCAATGCCTGAAGCGTAGCACGCGCTTCAGGCCAGCGCCCGCGGATGGCATCGAGCCGCGCAGCAGAAAAGGACAGGAGCGGAAAGTCAGGATACTTGGGTCGTGCTGATGCGAGAACCTTTTGCGCTTCGTCCAGCCGACCGAGAACCATCAACAGTCCTGCGATATTCGCAAACGGCACCGCAAAATCCGGATAGGTTTTTGCCGCAGTCTCATAGGGCTCAAGCGCGCCAGCAAGGTCACCCTTGGCGATCTTGCTTTCTCCCTGGAGGAGCAGAGCCTCGTAGTGTTGCGGATCAGCCTGAAGCGCAGCTGCCACATGCGTGTCGACCGCGCTCCAATCTCCGCGCATCGCCATCAAGCGGCCCGCTCGTGCATGCAAATCTGCGGACCGTGAATAGAGGGCAAGGGCTGAGTTTGCGATCTCCTTTGCCTCTTCGACTTTGCCCTCTTCCATCGCCGCCCACACAAGCAACCACGCTTGCCGGTCCGACGGGGGGCGCGTCCCATTGAAACGGGTGATCAGATCCCTCGCCCTGCTGGTCGCGCCCTGCAAGATCATCGACTGCGCGCGCATGTCGATCCATTCGCTGGTCTCGCCGCTCAATGATCGTAATTGATTGAGCTGGTATTCGGCCGCATACCCATCGCCGAGTTCCAGTGCCACGCGGGCAAGGCCCTTGGCGGTAGCAACGGATGGCCCTGTGGCTTTCTCTATCAGGATGAGCTTGTTGCGCGCATCGTGAAAGCGGTGTTCGGTCATAGCCTGTTCGACCTGACTTTGTGCCGCCTGAAGCAAGTCGGCAGAGCGCTCGGCGCCGCAACCGCTGAGGAGCGCGAGCGAGAGCAGCAGAGGCGAGAAGCGTTTGGAAGCCATGGGCGACTTCCATAGAGAAGAAACCTTACCGGGCGGTTTTCGGAACAAGAAAGGAGGGCTTTCACCCCCCTTTCCCATAGCATTCAGAACCGGATGCCAAAGCCTACGCGGCTTTGTTTGTGGTGCGATGATCAAGTTGAGAGTTGCGCGACGATTAGGGTGATAAGTTGGTTGTCGCGGCGCGACATTGTGTGGGCATGTTGATTGTC
>JBJTTE010000195.1:0-8398 GCA_046080005.1 Erythrobacter sp. | reverse complement strand
GCAAGGAGAGAGGAGTGAGCGATGCAGCGCATCGTGAGCGACGATCAACGTAGCCCTGTGCCCAATTCGGCTCAGTCAGGGTGGGTCAGGTTGGTCGGAAACCGCTCTATTGTCGAAATATGGCCAAGGTCGGGGTGCTGCGCTAGGTTAAGAGCCTAGGCAGCGCGCGCTCTGCGCCGTTCTTCGACCAGCTGAACATAGGTGTCGGCGACAACGGCGTTGATCGCCTCCCAGCTATAGTCGCAGGCGCGGGTCTCCCCGGCAGCACCGTGTGCGGCGCGCAGGGCAGGATCGGTACAATAGGGAGCCAGCGCCTCAGCGAAGGCAGCGGCATCCCCGTCCTTGCTGCCCGAGGGCGCGACCAGCCGTCCGGTCACTCCGTTGGCGACCAGACTGGCGCTGCCGGTCGCACCAGCGGCGACGACGGGCAAACCGCTCGCCATCGCTTCCAGGGTGACATTGCCAAAGGTCTCGGTGACGGAAGGGTTGAAGAACACATCCCCGCTCGCAAGCGCCTGCCCCAGCGCCTCACCGGTCTTGAAGCCGGCGAAGATGCCGCCAGGCAGGTTAGCCTCAAACCAGCCGCGCGTCGGACCGTCGCCGATCACCAGCACCTTGTGCGGCGCGCCACTCTGGCGCAGCCGGGTGATGGTCTCGGAAAAGACGTCGAGCCCCTTTTCCATCACCAGCCGCCCGAGGAAGACAATCGCGACATCGCTGTCAATTAGCCCCATGGCCTTGCGCCATTCCGGGTCGCGGCGCGCGGCGGAGAAGATCGTGCGATCGACGCCCCGGCTCCACAGCCCGATGCGCGTGTGCATTCCCATCGCGGTAAGTTCGTCGATCATCGACTGCGAGGGCGCCACCAACGCATCGCAGCGTTTATAGAAGCGGCGCAGGCCCTTGATGATCAGCGGTTCGAGAAAGGCCATGTTGTAATAGCGCGGATAGGTCTCGAACCGGGTGTGCACCGAAGCGAGCACCGGCAAGCCGCGCGCGCGGGCCCAGCGCAGCGCAGCATGCGCCGCAGGGTCGGGGGAGGACAAGTGGACGATATCGGGCGCGAAGCCTTCAAGATCGCGTTTGACGGCCGCACCCAGGCGGGTCGGCATCCGGTATTCACCGCGCCCCTTTACCGGCATCGGCACATTGGGCAGGCCGATGAGGTCACCGGTCGGAGCGAAATCGGGTTGGGCGATCTTGGGTGAATAGACGCGCACCTTCGCACCCTTGGCGAGCAAGGAGCCGACGAGGCGGTTGAGGGCCTGGTTGGCCCCGTCACGCGTGTAGTTGTAATTGCCACTGAACAGGGCAATCCGCAGGTCAGAAATGTCCATCGAACCTTTCGTTTAGGCCAGATGAACCGATTTTGCGAGTGTCTATCCGTGTTGCAGCCGCGTGCGAACAGGAATGCAATCCTTCATTGACTTGTAACCGGCTGCCACTAAAGCCGCCCGCGGGCCACGCGGTCCCAACGCCGCGCGTGCTCTCTGCAAGGAGAGAATACATGACTGACTACGTTCGCGGGCTCGCGCATGAGCCCACGCTTAAGCCTGAGCGCCCCTTCTTTTCCTCGGGCCCCACGGCAAAATTCCCCGGCTGGTCGTTGGACAAGCTCAAAACCGAATCGCTTGGCCGCTCGCACCGCTCGGCGCTGGGCAAGGCGCGGCTGAAATACGCGATTGATCTGTCGCGCGAGCTGCTCGGCATTCCGGACGATTATCTGGTCGGCATCATGCCGGCCTCCGACACCGGCGCGATCGAAGCGGCGATGTGGTCGATGCTCGATCCCGCGCGCCCGGTCACGGTCGCCGCGTGGGAAAGCTTCGGCAATGTCTGGATCCAGGATGCGGTGAAGCAGTTGAAGCTGCCCAACCTGAAGGTGCTGACCGCCGATTACGGCCAGATTCCCGATCTCACCACCATTCCCCAGCGCAATGATGTGGTGTTCACCTGGAACGGCACCACCTCGGGCGCGATGATCCCCAATACCGACTGGCTCGCGCCGGACCGCGAGGGCATCACCATCAATGATGCCACCAGCGCGATCTTCGCGATGGAGATGGACTGGGCCAAGCTCGATGCCACGACCTATTCGTGGCAGAAGGTGATGGGTTCGGAAGCCCAACACGGCATGCTGATCCTCAGCCCCAAGGCGGTCGCGCGGATCGAAAGCTATGATCCGCCCTGGCCGCTGCCCAAGCTGTTCCGCATGAAGAAGGCCGCCAAGATCAACCTCGGTATCTTTGCCGGTGAGACGATCAACACCCCTTCGATGCTGGCGACCGAGGATTACATCGCGGCGCTCGAATGGGCGAAGGGCATCGGCGGGCGCAAAGCGCTGATCGCCCGGGCCAATGCCAATGCCAAGATCGTCAAGGACTGGATCGAGGCAACCCCGTGGCTGCGCAACATGGCGACCGACCCGGCGCAGCAGACCAATACCGGCGTCTGCATGATGTTTCAGGGCGAATGGTATGATGGCCTCTCGGATGACGACAAGGCCGCTGTTCCGAAGAAGATCGTCAAGCTGCTCGAAGAGCGCAATGTCGGCTTCGACTTCAACGGCTACCGCGACGCGCCGCCGTCCTTGCGCATCTGGTGCGGTTCGACCGTCGAGCAGGAGGATGTGAAGCGCCTGCTGCCGTGGATCGAATGGGCCTATGAAAAGGTCAAGAACGGCTGATTTTCACCGTTAAGTCTCAGCATCTCCCCGGCCAAAGAGCCGGGGCCCCGCTTTGCTTTTCCAGCACCCGCAAGTTAAGCGGGACCCCGGATCAAGTCCGGGGAGACAAGTGGAAGGTATCCAGAATGACCCGTCCCAAAGTTCTCATTTCCGACAAGATGGACCCCAATGCTGCGCGCATCTTTCAGGATCGCGGCTGCGATGTGGATGTCATCACCGGCGAAACGCCCGATCAGCTCGCGGCCCGCATCGGCGAGTATCACGGTCTAGCGATCCGTTCCTCGACCAAGGTGACCAAGGCGATCCTTGATGCCGCCACCAATCTGAAGGTCATTGGCCGCGCCGGGATCGGCGTCGACAATGTCGATATTCCCTATGCCAGCGGCACGGGCGTGGTGGTGATGAACACCCCGTTCGGCAACTCGATCACCACCGCCGAACACGCCATCGCGCTGATGTTCGCGCTTGCCCGCCAACTGCCCGAGGCCAATGCCCAGACCCAGGCGGGCCAGTGGCCCAAGAGCGGCTTTATGGGCGTCGAGCTGACCGCCAAGACGCTCGGCCTGATTGGTGCGGGCAATATTGGCTCGATCGTGGCCAGCCGCGCGCTTGGCCTCCGAATGAAGGTGGTCGCCTATGATCCCTTCCTGACCGAAGACCGCGCGGTCGAATTGGGGATCGAGAAGGTCGATCTCGACACGCTGTTGTCGCGCGCCGACTTTGTCACGCTGCACACGCCGCTGACTGACGAGACCCGCAATATTCTCAGCCGCCAGCGGCTTCAGAATGCCAAGAAGGGGATCCGCATCATCAATTGCGCGCGCGGCGGCCTGATCGACGAGGCGGCGCTCAAGGATTGCCTGGAAAGCGGCCAGGTCGCAGGCGCGGCGCTCGACGTGTTTGAAACCGAACCACCCGCCGCCGATCACCCGCTGTTTGGTGCCCCCAACTTCATCTGCACCCCGCACCTTGGGGCGAGCACGACCGAAGCGCAGGTCAATGTGGCGCTGCAGGTGGCCGACCAGATGGCCGATTATCTCGTCAATGGCGGCGTGACCAATGCGCTCAACGTGCCTAGCCTCTCGGCGGAGGAAGCACCGAAGCTCAAGCCCTATATGGCGCTGGCTGAGAAGCTGGGATCGCTGGTGGGCCAGCTCGCGCACGGCAATCTCACCCACATCAGCATCGAGCGCGAGGGCGCGGTGGCCGAACTCAACGGCAAACCGATCACCGCTGCCGTGCTGGCGGGCTTGATGCGCCGCTATTCGGACACGGTGAACATGGTCAATGCGCCGTTCCTGGCCAAGGAGCGCGGGCTTGATGTGAGCGAAATCCGTCACGAACGCGAAGGCGCGTTCAACACGCTCGTGCGGGTGACGGTCGAAACCGCGCAGGGGCCGCGCTCGGTTGCGGGCACGCTGTTCGGCAATGAAGCGCCGCGCCTTGTCGAGATCTTCGGGATCGGGATCGAGGCGGAGCTGTCCGGCCACATGCTCTACATCGTCAACGACGACAAGCCGGGCTTCATCGGCCGCATCGGGACGCTGCTGGGTGCGCGCGGGATCAACATCGGCACTTTCAATCTCGGCCGCCGCGAGGCTGGCGGGGAAGCGGTGCTGCTGCTGAGCCTTGACGATGCTCTGACCCCCGACGTGATCGCCGAGGCCGAGACGCTCGAAGGCGTCAAGCTGGTCAAGGCGCTGGCGTTTTAGTCGCTCGCATTGCCTTTCCGTTCGGGCTGAGCTTGTCGAAGCCCTGCATTTTCTTCTAACGCCCGGCGCGACAAGAAAGGCAGCCCTTCGACAGGCTCAGGGCGAACGGATAAGGGGGCCAAGATGACCCAACCCAACGACCTTCTGCCCGAAGGCCTCGAAGACCGTCTGCCGCTCGAAGCGGCGCGGATCACGGCGATGATGCGCGCGAGCCTCGATGTGCTGGACGCGCATGGCTACGAGCGTGTCCGCCCGCCGCTGCTGGAGTTCGAAGCTTCGCTGGTGGGGCGCATGGCCGGGGTGAGCGTCGGCGAGACCAGCACGATGTTCCGCTTCGTCGATCCGGCAAGCCTGCGCACGCTCGCGCTACGCAGCGACATGACCCCGCAGGTCGGACGGATTGCCGCGACCAGCCTCGCGCGCGCGCCGCGCCCGCTGCGGCTCGCCTATTGCGGTGACACGGTGGTGATCAAGGCAAGCCAGCTCGATCCCGCGCGCGAGCGGCTGCAGCTGGGCGCCGAGCTGATCGGCGCGGATTGCGTGGCCGCCGCGAGCGAAGTGGTGATGCTCGCGATCGAGGCGCTCAAGGCAGCCGGGCTGACCGGCATCTCGGTCGACTTCACCCTGCCTGACCTGGTCGATACGCTCGCTGAGAAGGCGCTCCCACTGGCTCCCGATCAGATTGCAGCGGTGCGGCGCGAGCTGGATACCAAGGATGCGGGCGGGTTGAAGGCGGCTGGGGGCGGGGCTTACCTGCCGCTGCTCTATGCCACCGGCCCGTTCGATCAGTCGCTCGCGGCGCTACGCGAAGTGGATGTGGGCGGGGCGCTCAAATCCCGGCTCGACGGGCTGGCGGCGATTGCCGCGCATGTCGGCGATGCCGCGCGCATCACGCTTGATCCGACCGAGCGGCACGGGTTCGAATACCAGTCATGGTTTGGCTTCACCCTCTATGCCGAAGGGCTGCGGCGCGCGGCAGGGCGGGGCGGCACCTATCGGATCGCGGGGAGCGACGAGGCGGCGACCGGGTTTACGCTCTATCTTGACCGGCTGGCCGATGCTGCCCCCCAGCCTCAGCCTGCGCACACCTGCTACCTCCCGCTGGGCCACGACCGCGCGGTAGCAGCCCAGCTGCGTTGGGAAGGCTGGCGCACGCTGGCGCAGCTTGGGCCGGACGAGGACCCCAAGGCGCTTGGGTGCACGCATGTGCTTGCAGACGGTGCGCCCATGATATTGGAAGATCGCCAATGACCGCGACCCCAAAGCCCATCACGCTCGAGAACGACACGCTCGCGCCGTATCTTATCGCGCCCGGCTGGCAGGTCGGCAATCTGTTGTTCCTGTCGGGCCAAGCGAGCATCGGGGCGGATGGTAGCATCGTCGGCGTGGGTGACTTTGACGCGCAGCTTGCTCAGACCTTCGCCAATATCGAAAACGTGCTCGCGGCGGGCAGCAGCGACCTGTCAAAGGTTGTGAAGGTCACGATCTACCTGACAGATATGGCGAACTTTCCCAAGATCGTCGAGGCGCGGCGGCGCTGGTTCACACCGCCTTACCCCGCCGACACGACGCTGGAAGTACGCAGCCTCGCGGTCCCCGAGCTGCTGGTCGAGATCGACGTCATCGCCGCCGTCTAAAGCGTTTTCCAGTCAGGTGGGATCACCTGACGGTTCGGAAAATGGGATAAAACAACAACCTAGAGCGGCCGATCTGGCGCAGTCAGATCGCAAACCGCTCTAGGCGCTCAGCGCAGCACCGTCTTCAGCCACGCATCCATCACCGCCGTTGCGGGATAGTCGGGTTCGCCAAGCTTGCGGTTGATCTCCATGTGGCCGCGCAGGCCGTCGCCGGGGAAGCCCGCGACCTCGACCGCCGTGCCGCCTGTCTTCAGCGCCTCGGCGAGCCGCTTCGACTGGTCGACCGCATCGCGCCGCTGGACGTGGAGCAGCAGGAAGGCGGGCGCATTGGGCGCGGCGGCCTGGCGCATCGGGGAGAGCGCCGCCTGCCGCGCCGGATCGGTGGCGAAAGCCTGCTCGTAGGTTGCCTTCATCCGCGGCCCGGCCATGGTGAACTGGCTCGCCACGTCATAGGCCGCACCGTCATTGGGCATCACCCCGTCGATATCGGCAAAGGACAGCCCCGCCGCGCGCAGATAGCGCTCGTCGGTCCCCACCAGCGCCACCAGATGCGCGCCCGCCGAGTGCCCGGTCAGCACCACCCGGCTGCGGTCGATCCCGAGGCTCTCGGCCCGCTTCAGCAGGAATGCGAGCGCGGCGGCGACGTCACCCGCTTGCTGTTCGACCGTCGCAGCGGGGACCAGCCGGTAATCGATCGAGGCAAAGGCATAGCCCTCAGCGAGCATATGCCCCGGCAGCGCGCGGCTCATGGCATTGCTCTTCGACCCGCGCTTCCACCCGCCACCATGGACGAACAGCACCAGCGGGGCTTTGGTTGCACCCTGCGGAACCCACAGATCGAGCGCCTGCAAGGGATCGCTGCCATAGGCGAGGGTCTGCTGCGGGGCCGGGCCCTGCTGCTGGCCGCCGCCAGCCCCGCGCCGTGCTTCAAAGCGCGCCAGCAGCGCCGCGCGGCACCCGTCCGACAAGGCGCTGGCTCGCTCCACCAGGCAGCTGCGCATCGGGCTGCGATCACTCCCGCACAGCTGCACGATTTCGGCGCGGCATTCTTGCGGCAGTCTTTCGCCCCCACCGCGCCGCTGCTGCGCGAGGATTGGCGTCGCCACCACCGCGAGCACGAGAGTGGCAATGAGGGCTTTGGCGGCAGTCTTCATCGGGCGCTCCTTGCGCGGGGGTGATGCACCCCAAACGGCGCACAGCCGCAAACCCTTCGCGGCTTGCCTCCCACGCCCCGAACGCCTAGGCGGCCTGCGCGATTTTCTGCCAGCAGCACAAGGACACACATGGCCAACGTCACCGTGATCGGCGCTCAATGGGGCGATGAGGGCAAGGGCAAGATCGTCGATTGGCTCGCCAGCCGCGCTGATGCTGTGGTGCGCTTCCAGGGCGGGCACAATGCCGGCCACACGCTGGTGGTGGGCGGCAAGACCTACAAGCTCTCGCTCCTTCCCTCGGGCATCGTCTCGGGCACCCTGTCGGTGATCGGCAATGGCGTGGTGCTCGATCCCTGGGCGCTGCAGGACGAGGTCGCCAAGGTCGAAGGGCAGGGCGTCACCATCACGCCGGACAACCTCGCCATCGCTGACAATTGCCCGCTGATCCTGCCGCTCCACCGCGATCTTGATGGCCTGCGCGAGACGGCGGCGGGCAAGGGCAAGATCGGCACCACCGGGCGCGGGATCGGCCCGGCTTACGAAGACAAGGTCGGCAGGCGGGCGATCCGCGTCTGCGACCTTGCGCATCTCGACATGCTCGACCCGCAACTGGACCGGCTGTGCGCGCACCATGATGCGCTGCGAGCCGGCTTCGGCCAGCCGTCGGTGGACCGCGCGGCCCTGCTCGAAGCGTTACGCGAAATCGCCCCCTTCGTGCTGCGCTTTGCCCAGCCGGTATGGAAGCGCCTCAAGAAGGTCCGCCGCGCGGGCGCCAAAATCCTGTTTGAGGGCGCGCAGGGCGTGCTGCTCGATGTCGATCACGGCACCTATCCCTTCGTCACGAGCTCCAACACGGTGAGCGGCACGGCGGCGAGCGGCTCCGGCCTCGGCCCCAATTCGACCGGCTTTGTGCTCGGCATCGTCAAGGCCTATACCACCCGCGTTGGCTCCGGCCCGTTCCCGACCGAGTTGGAGGATCAAATCGGCCAGCGGCTTGGCGAGCGCGGGCATGAGTTCGGCACGGTCACGGGCCGCAAGCGCCGGGTCGGCTGGTTTGATGCGGTGCTGGTGCGCCAGTCCTGCGCAATCTCGGGCGTCACCGGCATCGCGCTCACCAAGATCGACGTGCTCGACGGGCTCGAGCGGGTGAGCATCTGCATCGGATACCGCCTGCGCGGACAGGTCTATGACTATCTGCCGAGCCACGCC
>JBJTTE010000194.1:0-4499 GCA_046080005.1 Erythrobacter sp. | reverse complement strand
ATGATCGCCGGGGCCATGCCGCCTGCCGCGCACATGGTGACGAGGCCGTAACGCCCGCCGCGCCGCTCCAGCTCGTCGACGATCGTGCCGATCAGGATCGATCCGGTCGCGCCGATCGGGTGGCCGAGCGCGATCGAGCCGCCGTTGACGTTGACCTTGTCCCAGCCGAGCCCAAGGTCACGCATGAACTTTGCAGTCACAACCGCGAAGGCCTCGTTGATCTCGAACAGATCGATATCATCGACCGTCAGCCCGGCCTTTGCCAGCACCTTCTTCGCCGCCGGGACCGGGGCGTTGAGCATCAGCGTCGGGCAATCGCCCATATTGGCGGTCGCCACGATCCGGGCGCGCGGTTTCAGGCCGTTCTTCTCGGCATATTTCTTGGAGCAGACCAGCACCGCCGCCGCGCCATCGACCACGCCAGAGGAATTGCCCGGCCCGTGGAAGTGCTGGATATCGACATCGGGATACTTCTGATTGACCATTTCGCGGAAGGTCGGCTGCCCGTCTCCCATCGACATATCAGCCATCTTCTCAAACGAAGCAGTCAGCGCAGCCAGCACCTCCATGGTGGTGCCGGGACGCGGGAATTCTTCCTTGTCGAGCACCACATTGCCAGCGTCATCCAGAACCGGGATGACCGATTTGTCGAACCGGCCTTCGGCAATGGCCTTGGCTGCGTTTTCCTGGCTCATGAAGGCCACCATATCGAGCTCTTCACGGGTGAAACCTTCAATCGTCGCAATGGCATCGCCGCAAATGCCCTGCTGGGATTGCGGGTGCACTTTCGCCAAACGCTCGTTGTGGCTGCCCATGATGCGCGGCGCCAGGCCAAGGTGCATGCGCTCCTTCGCCATCTCGCCGGTCAAGCTCATCATCTCGGTTCCGCCGGCAACGACACAGTCTTCCATACCGCTCATCACGAGCGATGCGGCGAGATTGACGGTGGTGATCCCGCCTCCGCAAAACCGGTCCAGCGTCATGCCGCTCGAGGTGATGTCATAGCCCGCATCAAGCGCCGCCATCCGGCCCAGATCGCCGGCCTGCTTGCCTTCCTGGGTGGACGTGGACCACACCACATCACCCACCGTGGCGGTGTCCAGATGATTGCGTTCGGCGATCGCCTTCAGCACCGCCGCCGCCAGATGTTGCGGGTGCATATGCGCGAGCGCGCCTTTGCCGACCTTGCCGATGCCACGCGGCGTGCGCACTGCGTCAATGATGTAAGCTTCGGCCATGATGATCCTCTCCGATCTAGCGAAATTGCGGTTGACGGGTCCGTAAACCCACTGCACCAGACGCACAAGAATTGCGTTTCAATTCGCAATGGCAAATTCGATAGGAGAGAACCGTGAGCGAGACCGCTGCTCCCGAAGTGCTGACCGAAGTGGACGATGGCGTCCTGATCGTCACCATCAACCGCCCCGAAGCCAAGAACGCCATGACCAAGGCTGCCGCCGAGGGCATTGCCGCGGCGATGGACCGGCTGGATAGCGAGGATGACCTGCGCGTCGGCATCATCACCGGCGCGGGCGGCACGTTCTGCTCGGGCATGGACCTGAAGGGCTTTCTGCGCGGCGAATCGCCGACGGTGAGCGGGCGCGGCTTTGGCGGGATCGTGCATGCTCCGCCGAGCAAGCCGCTGATCGCGGCGGTCGAAGGCTATGCGCTCGCGGGCGGGCTGGAGCTGATGATCGCCTGCGACCTGGTGGTTGCCCATGCGGGGGCGAAGTTCGGCATTCCCGAAGTGAAGCGCGGGCTGGTCGCGGCGGCGGGCGGCGTGATGATGCTGCCTGACCAGATCCCCGAGCGGATTGCGCTTGAACTCGCGCTGACCGGCGATTTCATTGATGCGCCGCGTGCCTTTCAGCTCGGCCTGATCAACGAAGTGACCGAAGGCTCGGCGCTGGAGGCGGCCAAGGCGCTGGCGGCGAAGATTGCGGCCAATGGGCCTTTGGCGGTGCGCATCTCGAAGCAGGTGATGAAGGAATCGCGCGGCTGGGCGATGGCGGATCGCTACGCCAATCAGGGCAAGCTGCTCGGGCCGGTGTTCGTCAGCCAGGATGCGCGCGAGGGCGCGGCCGCCTTTGCTGAAAAGCGCAAGCCGAACTGGACCGGCAAGTAATTGTCTCGGCGCGGCCCGGGCTTCAAAAAAGCAGGGCCGCTCCAGACCCTCGCCATTTCGTTCTAGACCCCCTGTAAACGCTTCTAGACCCCATCCAGACCCCGTCCAGACCCCGCCTTGCGGCGCTGTTTCACGTGAAACATCGCTTTCGGGATCATCAGGAGAGAGAGCAATGTCCGTCCTCAACGTACCTCAACCCGCCTTCATGGAAGACGAGGAAATTTCCATTTTCGCCGACGCGGTCGGCAAGTTCTACCAGCAGCACGCGCCGCAGAAGCGGGTCGAAAAGTGGCGCGAGGAAGGCCAGGTCGAACGCGGTTTCTGGCGCGAAGCCGGTGAAGCGGGCCTGCTCGGCGTGTCGGTTCCGTCTGAATATGGCGGCCACGGCGGCGACTTCCGCCATGATCTTGTGGTCATCGATCAGCAGGCCAAGCACGGCGTCGATGGCTTTGCCGCCTCGCTCCACAACACGGTGATCCTGCCCTATCTGGTGCGCCACGGCACCGAGGAGCAGAAGCAGAAGTACCTGCCACGCCTCGTCTCGGGCGATCTCGTCAGCGCGATCGCGATGACCGAGCCGGGCGTCGGTTCCGATCTCCAGTCGATCACCACCACGGCGGTGAAGGATGGCAATGGCTATCGCATCAGCGGGGCCAAGACCTACATCTCCAGCGGTCAGATCGCCGACTTCATCATCGTCGTCGCCAAGACCGACCCCAATGAGCGGGCCAAGGGCATTTCGCTGATGCTGCTGGAAACCGAAGGGGCTGATGGCTTTCAGCGCGGCAAGAAGCTCGACAAGATCGGGCTTGATGCGGCTGACACATCCGAGCTGTTCTTCGATGATGTTTTCGTTCCGGCCGAAAACGTGCTGGGCGGGGTCGAAGGCAGGGGCTTTTACCAGCTTATGGGCGAGCTTCCGCAGGAACGGCTGATCATCGCCGTCGGCGCGATCAACGGGATAGAGCGCGCCCTCGAGACGACGATGGATTACGTCAAGAACCGCAAGGCGTTCGGTCAGACGATCTGGGATTTCCAGAACACCCAGTTCGTGATGGCCGACTTGAAGGCGCGCAGCACCGCGGCGCGGGTGTTCGTGAACGATTGCATCGCCCGCCATTTGAAGGGCGAACTCGACGTCGCCACCGCCTGCATGGCCAAATACTGGGTCACCGAGTTGCAGGGCGAAGTCGTTGACAAGTGCCTGCAGTTCCACGGCGGGGCCGGCTTCATCAACGATTATCCGATCGCGCGCATGTATCGTGACTGCCGCATCACGCGCATCTTCGGTGGTTCGAACGAAGTGATGAAGATGGTGATCGCGCGGGGGATGTGATTTCGCGCCCGCCCGCTTGGGCGGGCCGTTGCCCTTGCGGTCGCGAACACGACCGGAAAGGCACCCTCTGACCAGAACAGGGCGGCCCGGTTTCCCGAGCCGCCCTTTTTCTATTCAACCCAGAGGTGTTTAGAACTTGGCGCGCAGCGTCACGCCATATTGACGCGGCGGAAGGGTGAAGGCCGAACGCGAGTTGTTCGCGCCGGTGCTGCGCAGCGTGGTGTTGAAGGTCACCCCGCGCACGACCTCGTCGGTGAGGTTGTTGACCCAGCCCTCGATCGCATACTTGCCGCCCGCAAAGCGCAGGCCGACGCGCGCGTTGACGAAAGCCTTGCCGTCCTGGATGTCAGCCACGATCTGCGGTTGCGCCGCGACCGCCGCGTCGGCACCCAGCGCGGCAATCTGCGCCGCGCTCGGCGGGACGATCGCCTGGGTCGAGGTGCGCTGGTCGTCTTCGACGCGGACCTGGCCCGAGACGAAGAACTCGACATCGTCGCTGATCGGCTGCTCCCACATCGCGCCCGCGAGCGCGATGATCCGCGGGGCATTGGTGAGGTCGTTGCCGCACAGCGAGACCACCTGCGGAGAGGTCTGGGTGCCGGCGCAATCCTCGGGATAGCTCGCCTCAAGGAAGGTCGCGGCCAAGTTGATGGTCAGCCCGTCGGCCGGACGTACTAGGCTTTCGATTTCCACCCCGCGAGATTCGGCCACGGGCACGTTGAAGGTGGCGAAGGCCGTTCCGGTGAATTCGAGCACCTGGAAGTTGGTGAACTCCTCATAGAAGGCGGCGACGTTGAGCGTCAGCGCCCGGTCAGGGGTCTGCGCCTTGACACCGATTTCATAGGCATCGACCTCTTCCGACAGGAAGCTCGGGTTGGCCCCGCCCACTGCTGCGGTGGTATCGAGGTTGATCCCGCCCGCCTTGTAGCCGTGGGTGAAGCTGGCGTAGCTGGTGACGAAGGGGCTGAATTCATAGCCGAGCTTGACGGTGTAGATCAGCTCTTCATCGTCGAAGTTCGACTGGAAGGTGCGCGGCAG
>JBJTTE010000193.1:0-15602 GCA_046080005.1 Erythrobacter sp. | reverse complement strand
CGCGTTCAAGGGTGGCGACAATTGGGAATGGCAGGCTGTGCCGGAAAAGATGCGCGCCGGGCGTTGGTCGCAGACCGTGTATCAAGTCGATGACAGCCCGCGTTATGCCGGATGGGGTGAGTGGGAAACGAGCCAGGGCATCCGCCGCTGGCGCTCAAACTGGACCGCCCGCCCGCTCGCAAGACGCGATGCCATCCGCAATCCGGTCTATGATCACTATATGGGTATCAACCGCCACCAGCTCACCCCCACCGGGTGGATTCATTGGCAAGACAACACCAAGATGATGACGCCCAAGGACGGCGCGGCAAGCGATGCCAAGCCAGTGGTGCAGGAATATGTCCTCAACACCTATGAGCGCTTCAATGGCTATAATGTCGCGGCAGCTGAGACCTATTGGCAGCGGACCAAGGGATTTTGGGACGCCGTGCGCGGCAAATGGGACGAGGTGGCTGCGGCGAATGGCGGAATCCGCATCGCTCAGGAACCAAGTGCAGGAACCACCATCGCCAATGAACTGATGAGCCTCGCCGATGCGATCAAGGACGGCAAGTCAACGCCAGAAGCGGCTAGCGCCAAGGCGCTCGCGCTGATTGAGGAAGGCACTTCCCGCAAGGGCGGCTGAGCACGCCCTTGTTGCGGCCGGCGGGAGTGTGTCCTCGCTCTCGCCGGTCCCTTCTTGCTGGTGGCCAAAGCTGGCGCTAAGCCTCTGCCTTATGATCTTGGTCATCAACGCCATTCCCGATGCGGGCGACATTGCTGCCATTACCGAGCGCGTCGGCTTGCTGGAATGGCAGGATGGGCGTGAGACCGCTGGGTTCGTTGCGCGGGAAGTGAAGCGCAACCGCCAGGCTGTGATGGACAGCACCGCAGGCCGCGCACTTCACGACGAGCTCAGCCGGATTCTCCGCAATAATCCCGTAATCAACGCGGCAGCCCAGCCACGTCGGTTCTCGCCGCTCATCATCAGCCAAACCGGGGTCGATGGCCGCTACGGCGCGCATGTCGATAATGCGCTCATGGGCAAAGGAGCCCAGCGGCTGCGGACCGATCTGTCCTTCACGCTGTTTTTTACACCACCCGCCGATTACGAAGGTGGCGAACTGGTGGTGCATGCCTCAGGCATGACTTGGGAGGTCAAGGGCGACCCTGGCACGCTGGTGCTCTATCCTTCGGGCAGTATTCACGAGGTCCGCCCTGTCACTCGCGGGACGCGGATTGTCTGTGTCGGCTGGATCGAGAGTATGGTGGCTGATGGCGCAAGCCGCGAAATGCTGTTTGATCTTGAAAATCTGCGCACCAGTTTGCGCCAGCGGCTTCCGCTGCAGTCTGCTGAGCTGCTGACGCTCGACAAGACGATCGCTAACCTATTGCGGATGTGGGCGCGGCCCTGACGCCTTGGGCGCGCTGGCTCGTTTGCCCCTAAGGGTGAAGATGATGATCAGGCTCACGCCGATAACGCTCGGGCCGGCCCAAATCGCGGGGTTGAATACGTGGTCGGGCACAAGCCGGATCAGCCCAACCGACAGGAAGGCGGTATAGGCCGATATGCCCATGCCGATCAGCGCCCGGAAATGCTCCCCCACGTGGGTCCCGCGCGGCGGATCATCGCCACGCCAGATATAGCGTTGCTGGATCAGCATTGCGACGATGCCAATGAACGCGACCAGCATCATCAATGGGTGGCCGACCCCGTAGCCATAGATCCCGCAATAGGCCCCCGAGATCACCACCGCCGCAATCACAGCTTGATAACGCGCGGTGCGAAGCGCCTGTCGGTTGCGGCTATGTCGTACCACGGCAAGCCCGAAATCGACAAAGCCAATAGTGAGGATGCCAAGATAGAGCATCATCCACCCGAACAGCCCATCAAACAGCGCGCGGTCGGTGATTTCGGGATGGCGAAACTCCGAACCATAGAGCGACAGCAATGCCATTGCGATGGCAAGGCTACCCGCGCCGAGAAAGCCATAGCATGCCGCTTTGCCCCACTGGCGGTGCTTGACAGCGCCCTTGCGGGTAACGATCGGCCCCCAGAACGCCGTCAGCCCAACCGCCCCGGTTGCGACATGGGCAACAACAAGAAGTTCAAACAACGTCATGCAAGCCAGCATGACACATTAAGTGTCCAGTTCCTAGATCAGTCCTGGGCTCAGCGCCTTTGCCTCACCGCAGCCTGGAGGGTGCCACCAACATGGCATTGGCGATCATCAGATCGAGCCCCTCGAGATGCCTGCCTGCGATTCCACGACCCGAAGATGTCGAAGCGAGCTTCGAGCACTTCTGGACTGAGCAGAGAGAGGTTGAGCTGGTTGGGTTCTGCGAGCAGGAAGGCCTCAAGCTCGACGCCGTCGAAGAAATGATAAAGCAGTATCATTTCACGCAGCGACTGCCCTTGCGCGAGAAGGTTGTCTCAGCCCTTCAGGTGAAGCCAAAGATTCTGGAGCGCAAGAGCATCATCGAACGCGTTACGATGCGCCTTGTCGGTCTCATCGAGACGTTTGATAGCGAATGAGGGACGAATCTCGCCTCTTCTTCACACCGCGTTTTTCATGTTTTTTTCATGGAAGCACCCACCATCTCTTCTAAATGATTGAAAAGATGGTGGGCGCGACAGGGATTGAACCTGTGACCCCACCCTTGTGAAGGGTGTGCTCTACCGCTGAGCTACGCGCCCGTCCAAATGGCCACGGGGCCCGGACAGGAGCGCGCCCATACTGGTGTCGGTCGCGCTTGGCAAGCGCCCGCGCGGCTTCGCTTCGCGATTTAGCGTCCTGTCAGCCAAGCCAGCGCCGCCAGCACGCCTTGGGGTGGATTGGCGGTGGAAGCAGGCGCCGCCACCACTGGAGCAAGGGGGCAGGCGATGCAGAAGGCCTGAATGCCGCGCGTCCCCAGCAGCCGCTCCGCATCACGCGCGAGCCGCGCGCCAAGCGTCTCGCTGCGCAGCGCAGTCATCGCAAAGAGATCGCCGTTCGCCGCTGCCGCCCGCTGCGGGCCTGTGCTGCTGGTGACCAATTGGCGGATCAACGAATCGTAACGCTCCTCGCTCTCGCCAAGATAGACCGCATGCCATTCGCCATCTTCCGCTCCGGCCTTGCCCGCTGCCCAGTCGAGCGCCTCGGTCAGCCCGCCGAATTCATCGACGAGGCCGATCTGGCGAGCAGTGCCACCGTCCCAGACCTGGCCCTGCGCAATGGCATCAACCCGCTCCACCGGCAGCCGCCGTGACTTGGAGACCAGCGCAAGGAAATCCGCATAGGTGCCGCTGATTGAGGTCTGCAGCAGGCTGTCCATCGTCGGGGTAAAGCCGCCGACAAAGTCGGGCTGGCCTGACAATTCGGTGGTGCGATAGCCGTCTGCCGCCACCCCGAGCCGCGCTGCGGCTGCTTCAAAGGTTGGCACAACCGCGAACACCCCGATCGAGCCGGTCACAGTTTCGGGTTCGGCGAAGATGCGCTCCCCCGCCATCGAAACCCAATAGCCTCCGCTTGCCGCGACATTGGCGAAAGACACCGCGACCGGAATTTTCCGGTCGCGATAGCGCTGGATGGCGCGGCGGATCTCCTCCGAGGCAGTGACCGAGCCACCGGGTGAATCGACCCGCACCACCAGCGCGGCAAGATCATCGTCCAGCGCTGCATCGAGAACGTCGGCGATCCGCGTTCCGCCGGCTACCCCCGGCCCCGCCTCGCCATCAACGATTTCGCCCGCGATGGTGACAACCCCGATCGCCTTGCCCTTCCGGATCTGGCCGATATCGGCGAGATAGACATTGAGATCGCTCGCCGCATAGCTGCCCGGAGCATCGCTCCACGGGTCTTTGCCCGCCAATTCGGCGACCCGTGCACCGAACTGCGCCCGATCACCGAGCTTGTCGACCAGCCCGCCTTCAAGCGCGGCCTTGGCAAGATCGCCGCGCGATGCCGCAATCCATGCGACCGGATCGCCCGTCACCCGCGCCAAGGCCAGCTTGGGGCGCGCTTTGGTAACGTTGGCCTTATACTGCTCCCACAGCGCACCGTAGAGCGCACCCGCATTGGCGCGCGCTTCATCCGACATCGAAGAGCGCGTATAGGGTTCGACCGCCGACTTGAAATTGCCGACCCGATAGACCCGCGCATTGACGCTGAGTTTTTCAAGCAACCCGGCATAGTAGAGGTTCGTCCCGCCGGGCCCAGCGATGACGGCTAGTCCCTGCGGATCGAGCCATACTTCGCTCGCGTGGGCGGCGATTGCCATGTGGTCATCGGCATAGCCCACGGCATAGGTCAGCACGGGCTTTCCCGCCTTGCGCACCTGGTCCATCGCTGCGCCGATGTCCTTAAGGTGTACATGCCCGCCGCCAAGGAAGGTGGTCATGTCAATCACTACCGCCTTGACCCGGTCGTCGTTTGTGGCGGTCTTGAGAGCGCGGACCATGTCGCGCGCGCGGGTCTCGCCCGTCGGAGCGCTGCGCGAGAGCAGCGTCTCGATCGGATCGAGCACGGTTTTTTCCTCGACCACAATGCCGGCCAGATCGATCAGCAGCGCCCCGTCGCGCACTTGCCCGGGATTGGGGCGCGCCGACAACACGCCGAACAGTCCGACGAAAAACAGCAGCATAAACAGCAGGACGAGCCCGTCCTTGATCCCGACGAGGACCTTCCACACCTTGCCGACGAAACTCATCCGAAATCCCTTTTGCCGTGGCTGCAGACATCTAGGGTCTTTGGTCGGCAACTTCTATCAGAAAGCTCAGACCGATGGCTCAACAGCAGATGCGGCTCGACAAAGGGTCTCCATCGTTGCGGGATGGGGTTTGAGGCCCTATGGGCGTGACTTTAATGGCAATGACCGACCTTTCCTCGCCTGCAGGCCGTTTTCCGCTTGGCAAGCTCGCCTTTCCGCACCGCGACCTTACCGGTATCGGCAAGCTGCAGCGTCATGAGATCCTCTATCTCCTCAATGAGGCCGAACAATGGGTAGCGCTCAACCGCCAAAGCGCGAAGCACACCGATCTGCTGGCCGGGCTTACCATCATCAATGCCTTCTTCGAAAACTCCACGCGCACGCTCTTGAGTTTTGAAATCGCGGGCAAGCGGCTGGGCGCGGATGTGGTCAACATGCACGCCGCGACATCGAGTGTGAAAAAGGGCGAAACCCTGATCGACACTGCGATCACGCTCAATGCAATGCGGGCTGATGCGATCGTGATCCGGCACGGCTCATCAGGCGCGACCGGGCTGATTGCGGACAAGGTCGATTGCCCGGTGCTCAATGCCGGGGACGGCAGCCATGAGCACCCGACGCAGGCGCTGCTTGATGCCTTGACACTGCGCCATGCGCTGGCTGAGCGGGGCGAGGGGGCCGAGGACTTCACCGGTCTTAAAGTGGTGATTTGCGGTGATATTCTGCATAGCCGTGTCGCCCGATCAAATATCCTGTGCCTGACCGCGCTCGGCGCCAATGTCCGGGTCTGCGCGCCTCCTGCGCTGATCCCTGCCGGGGTCGAGGCGATGGGGGTGGAGGTATTCCACCGGTTCAACGATGCGCTCGATGGGGCTGAGGTCGTGATGATGCTGCGCTTGCAATCGGAGCGGATGAGCGGGCAGTTCATTCCTTCGGCGCGCGAATATCGCCACATCTACGGGCTGACCGCGAAACGTCTCGCTCTGGCAGCGCCGGGCGCGCTGGTGATGCACCCTGGCCCGATGAACCGCGGTGTCGAAATCGACAGCGAGGTTGCCGATCTGGAGAGCCGCTCGCTGATCACACGGCAAGTAGAGATGGGGGTGGCGATCCGCATGGCCTGCCTCGACATCCTGACGCGCGAGACGCGGGGCGTGGAGGGCTGGGTGGCATGAAACAGACGCGCCCGCTCATCATCACCAATGCGCAGCTCGTGACAGCGCAAGGATTAGCGCATGGCGCGCTGCGCTGCGTTGATGGCGTGATCGCTAGCCTTGGGCCCGATGTCACAGCGCAACAGGGTGACGAGATCGTCGATGCGCGCGGCAAGCTCCTGGCCCCCGGCTTGGTCGACCTTGGCGTGTTCGCAGTCGATAAGCCTGCGTTTCATTTCGGCGGGATTACCCGCGCCGCGCTGATGCCCGACCAGTCGCCGCCGCTCGATCTGCCCAGCCGCGTCGGCTTCATCGCCAAAAGCGGCAAGCCCGATCTGTGGGTCCACCCGCTCGCCGCTGCAACGCGAGGTCTTGAGGGCTGCGAGCTGGCCGAACTGGCGCTGATGCAGGAGGCGGGGGCCAAGGCGGTCGCCACCGGTCGGCGCTGGATCGCCGATAGCGGCGTGATGCTGCGGCTGCTGCAATATGCCGCGATGCTGAGGCTGCTGGTGGTGACCCATGCCGAGGATGGCGGGCTTGCCGGAGAAGCGAGCGCGACTGCGGGAGAGATTGCCACCCGGCTCGGTCTGCCGAGCGCGCCTGCCGATGCCGAAGCGCTTGCAATTGCCCGCGATATCGCGCTCGCCGAGCTAGCGGAAGCGCGGCTGCATATCCGTCAGGTCACGACCGCCAAGGGCTTCGCTTTGGTGCGGGCCGCCAAGACCCGGGGTCTGCCAGTGACCTGTGGGATTACCCCTGGGCATTTCATGCTGTCCGACCTCGCGACGGCTGGTTTCCGGACCTTCACCCGGCTCTCGCCCCCCTTGCGCAGCGAAGCCGATCGGCAGGCCGCGCTCGCCGCGATTGCTGACGGGACGGTTGACGTGATCGCCAGTGGTCATGACCCGCGCGGACCCGAGGACAAGCGCTTGCCCTTCGCCGATGCCGCGCCCGGGATGGCGGGTGCCGAGACGCTGCTGGCGATGGTGCTGGGGCTGGTGCGCGACGGGGTCATCGACGTCCCCCGTGCCTTCGACCTCATGTCCCGTAATCCCGCGCGGCTGCTGGGCGTCCCTGCCGGTGCCCTTGCCGCAGGGCTGGAGGCGGACCTCGCCCTGATCGATCCCGATGCGCCGTGGATCATCGACCGGCGCAAGATGGAGGCGACTGCTGACAACACGCCGTTCGACGGGCAGGGCACACAGGGCCGCGTGCTCGGCCTGTGGAAGGGCGGCGTCAAGCTCGCGCGTTAGCGCGTTTTCCAGTCAGGTGGGATCACCTGACGGTTCGGAAAATGCGGTAAAACAAAGATCTAGAGCGGTTGATCTGGCGCAGCCAGATCGGAAACCGCTCTAAGGCCGGTCTGACCGCGTGAAACATGGGGTCAAGGACGGTCTGGAGGGGGTCTAGAGCGGGTCTAGAAGGGGTCTAAAGGGGGTCTGGAAGGGCCTCAAATTACCTGCGCGGTGTTGGAATCCCCGGTGTTTTTTCCCGGATTTCCGCCATTTTTGACGCCCCAGAGAATGTTTCACGCCATGTCCAGCGCGTTCCACCCCATGTCCGGGTCCCGATAATCCTATCGCGCTCGCCGCAATGTAGGAAAGCCCGCTGCGCACGCGCCGAAACAAAAACAAAAATCGCTCCCGGATAACGCGCGGCTATCCGGGAGCGAGGTGTGTGTTCTGCCCTGGGGGAAAGGCCTTAGCGGTTGCGCGAGGCAACCTGGACATTGCGGTTGACCACCCCAGCAGGCGGGGTCGAGGCGGCATAGGCAAAGCAGCCGCGCCCGGCTGACTTGAGCGTGCCGCACATCGCCTTGGCGCTCTGCGCGTTAAAGCCCTCGGCAGCGACGCGCCAGAAGGTGCGTCCGTTGACGACCGCCTCGGTGATGACCGGCGCGCGGCCCTTAAGCTGCGGGAATTGCGACTGGAGCGCGGCCCAGCCACGGGTCGCTTCGAGCTTGGTGCTGTATGAGCCAAGCTGGACGAAGTGGGTGCTCGGACCCTGGGCAACCGGCGCGGATGCAGCGGCCTGCGCGGCCACGGCGCGCGGCGCAGGGGCTGCAGCAACGCGCCGCGCAGCGAGAGCCGGGCGGACCGCAGCAGGAACGGGAGCAGGGCGGGGCGCAAGCCCTGCGGGCACCGATTGCACCACGGGGTTTGACACGAAGCGGGCGCCCTCATCCATCGGCATAGACGCAGGCTGAGCGGTGTCGGCCGCTGGCTCGGGCGCTGCGAAAGCAGCGCTAAAGGTGGGCGAGGGGGCTGGATCAGCGACCTTAACCGGCTCTGCGTATGCATAGTCGACCCGCGCCTGCTCAGCGGCTTCAGCGACCATCACGTCCTGTGCCGGGAAATTGGCGAGGGCAAGGCGTTGCGGTTGCCCGTCATCTGCGCGCGGGGTCACATTGATCAGGGCGGCAATGCGCTGCTGGAATTGCCCGGGTGCGGACTGTTCCGCCCACTGTGCGAGGCGCGCATCAAGCTGATCGGCAGGCACGTCCTCTGCCGCCATCACCCGCGCTGCGCGCCAGTTTCCCGCCAGGGCATAGGCATAGGCAAGATTCTGACGCAGCTTGGGCGAGGCCTCATCGCTCTCGCGCACTGCGTTGAACAGCACATGCACCCCGCGTTCGGGTTGCCCGGCCAGCGCCAGCGCGAGGCCGAGATCGGCCGGATCGAGGTCTTGGGCATAATCATCAAGCAGATCCATCGCGCCCGCGCCATCGCCGATCGCGATCTTGGCAAGCGCAAAGCTCAACACGGTCCGCGGGGACGTATCGCCAAGCTCGACCGCGTCATTGAAGGTCGTAGCCGCCGATTGGAACCGCCCCGCCTTGAGATAGCTGGCGGCGAGCAGCGCGCGGTAGCCCGCATTGCGCGGCTCGGCGAGCACGCCCGCTTCCGCGTTCTCGATGGCCCGGTCGAACTTGCCCTGAGCCAGTGCGTTCTGCGCGCCCGCGACAGACATATTTGCGCGTGGTGCCTCCGAGCCTGCGCAGCCGGTCAGCGTCAAGCCTGCAAGTGCGGTGGTGAGCGCCAGCGCGAGGCGCGGCGCAATCAGGCGGCCGATTGTGATACTGCGGTCCATGGTCATTTCCCCGTTGATCCTCGCTGTTCAGTTTCGGTGATAGTGGTTGGTCAGTGGCGCTTGAGGTGATTGGCGATAATATCGAGCTCTTCGAAATCGCCGAGCAGCTGGTCGAGTGCCTCTGTGACGAGCGTTTGGGCGCTCACCCCCTGCATGGTTGCGGCAAGGCGCAGCTTGAGGTGACGATCGGCATCGAGCCGCAAGGTAAAGGCGGCACGGCGACCCGACGGGAGGGCACGCGCCCGCGTCTTGGCAGGGCTGGAAGCTCTGGCAGCCGGGACAGTGACCGGTTCCGGGGCGAGCGGAGCATAGCCAGTGGCTTCGGCCACCTCGGGTTCCTCGGGATTGCCATGATCTTCGCCGTAGAGCGGACCGTCCGGGTGATCTTCGCTTTCGTAGTCTTCGCCGGCGTAATCGTCTTCGGCGTAGTCCTCTTCGGCGTAGTCTTCGCCCGCGTCTTCTTCGGCTTCGTACGATTCAGGGCCGACCATCGCTGCATCGGCGAGCAGGCGCTCCTCAAGGCCGCGTTGCTGCCGGCGTACGACCGGGCCGAGGTTGGCAACCATGGCGTCAACCGAAAGATCGTTGAGGATCGGTACGATATGGACGCTGCCCGCATTGTCCGCGCCGCCCATGTCATTCCAGCCGAGGTCTTCGAACTGCTCTTCGGCGACAGCCGCTTGATCCGCTACCAGCGGGGCGACCTGCGGACGCATCGCGGGCTTGGCGCTGCCTTTGCGCGCCAGCAGCGAAGGGCCGAGCGAGGCGAAATCGGATTCCGACATGGCTGTCAGCCTTCCCGCGCTTACTGTGCCACCCGGCGACCAAAGCCGCCTGCCGGACGCGGCACACCGCCCATCTGCTGGCCGTGGCCATTGGGGGCAGGGGAGAACACGGTGCGGCGGAAGTTCTTTTCCAGCCGGTCGGCAATGTAGCGCCACAGCGCGGTGATTTCGGCAGCCGAGCGACTTTCGGGATCGACTTCCATCACCGTGCGGCCATCAATCATCGACGCGGCAAAATCAGTGCGGTGGTGAAGTGTGATCGGCGCGACAGTGCCGTGCTGCGACAGGGCGACCGCCGCTTCCGAGGTGATCTTGGCCTTGGGGGTGGCGGCATTGACCACAAAGACCAGCGGCTTGCCCGCGCGCTCGCACAGATCAACCGTGGCGCCCACGGCGCGCAGATCATGCGGGGAGGGGCGGGTCGGGACAACGATCAACTCGGCGACCGAGATAACCGATTGGATCGCCATCGTAATGGCGGGCGGGGTGTCAATCACCGCGAGCTTGAAGCCCTGCTGGCGCAGCACCTGAAGATCATTGGCAAGCCGTGAGACGGTCGTCTGCGCGAAAGCAGGGTATTCCGTTTCGCGCTCGTTCCACCAGTCCGCGAGCGAGCCTTGCGGATCGATATCGATCAGCACGACCGGGCCAGCGCCCGCGCGCTGGGCCTGTACGGCAAGATGTCCGGACATGGTGGTCTTGCCCGATCCACCTTTCTGCGATGCCAAAGCGAGTACACGCAACGCCTGGGTCCCCCATGAATTGGACCGTTGCATGGCTGCCCTATTGCAACCCCTGACAACGGCAGGTTGGACACGGGATCGCAGGATACCCCTAATTTAGGGTTAACGGGCGGCAACCTATCGCTCGTGGCGAATGCCCGCGCCCCTGTTCCCAATGGGCATCGCGGTTCGCCGGAGCGGATGGCAACCATTTGCTAACCCTGTTATACTAGGCTTCTCCCGGCAAAGATCACGACTTCGCAAGGGCAGACAGGCGATGACACGCAGCGTTGCAGCACGAATCATGAAAGCAAGGATGACAGCACATGGCGGTGCCATTGGTGCGGTGGCGGCGTTTGCGCTGCTTGCGGCGCCCGCGCTGGCTGACGTCAAGGCCGGGGTAGATGCCTGGACCGCAGGCGACTTTACCCGCGCCGTGGTCGAATGGCAGAGCCCGGCCGAGGCAGGCGATCCCGATGCGATGTTCAATCTCGGACAGGCCTATCGCCTGGGGCGCGGGGTCGAGACCGACGGTGCCCGCGCGCGACAGCTCTATGAGCAGGCGGCAAACCTCGGCCATGTGAAGGCAGCGGACAATTACGGGCTGATGCTGCTCCAGGAAGGCGAGCAGCAAAAGGCGATGCCGCTGATCACTGCTGCGGCCGAGCGCGGTGATCCGCGCGCGCAATATGTGCTGGGGTTGTCGCACTTCAATGCTGATTATGCCCCGCGCGACTGGGTGCGCGCCTATGCGCTGATGACGCTGGCGAACGGCTCCGGGCTGCCGCAGGCAAGCCAAGCGCTGGCCCAGATGGACAAATTCATTCCCAAGGCGCAGCGCGCGCAGGCACAGTCTTTGGCGCGTCAGATCGAAGCCGGGGCCAAGGCGCAGCTGTCTTCCGAGGTTGCTGCCTCCGAACTCGGCGCGCGCCCGTTTCCGACTCTTGCTCCAGCCCCTGCTCCGGCGCGTTCGTCTGCTCCGATGGTGGCGGCGATATCGCAGCCCGCGCCCCCGCCCGTCGCCGTGCCCAAGCCTGCAGGCTTGCCGCCCGCGCCCAAACCGGTCGTCACGCCGGTGACCATCCCCGCCATGCCGGCCGCGCGGCCCGCAGCGGTTGCTTCAGCCCCCAAGCCGGCCGCGCCGCGCAAGCAGGGCACGTGGCGCGTCCAGCTCGGTGCCTTCGGGGTTGCGGGCAATGCTGACCGGCTGTGGAGCCAGCTTGCCGGCAATGCTGCGCTCGCGGGCACGACGAAAACGCTGCTGCCGAGCGGCAATCTTACGCGCTTGCTCGCGACGGGCTTTGCTTCCGAGGCAGACGCAAGCCGTGCCTGCGCCAGCTTGAAGCGCGAGGGCAAGGCCGGCGTGGTCGCCGGGCAGGGATAATCCGGTAAAGCGTTGGCGTGACCCGACCGGCGCTCTTTCTTTCTCGCACTGCGGCGCTAGTCTCGCCGGGCCTTCAGGCTCGGGGATCAGGGATGAACCACACAGTTTCGCCGCAAGCGATCGAAGACATCTTCGGCGACAGCGCGCGCGACGTCGCGCCAGTTGCTGCGGCTGAGCGGATCGACACGCTCGATTTCATCCGCGGTCTTGCGGTGATGGGGATCCTCTGGGCCAATATCATCGCCTTCGGCCAGCCGATGGAAGCCTATATGTATCCCACCGCGTTCCTGACCGAGGCGGGCGATCCGGGTGGATGGATGTGGATTGCCCAGTTCATCCTCATCGATGGCAAGATGCGCGGGCTGTTTACCCTGCTGTTTGGCGCGGGGGTCTATCTGTTCATGGAGAAGGCCTGGGCGCGCGGCGCGACCCGCGGGTTGCAGGCATGGCGGTTGGCGATCCTGATGGTGTTCGGGATGATCCACAACTTCCTGATCTGGCCCGGGGATATCCTGTTCTACTACGCGGTGCTCGGCTTTGTGCTGCTGGCCTGCCTCAAATGGACCGCGCGCACGCAGCTCTGGGTGGGGCTGGCCGCCTATATGGCCGGGGTGCTGCTGACCGGTGTGTCGATGACAATGCAATGGGCGATCACCGATACGCCGTTCGGCACCTCCTCGCCCGAATTGAGCGCGTCGCGCGCCGAAATGAACAAGGGGATTGACGAGGCCTTGGCTGCTTCCGCGCCCGAGACCGCCGCGCTGATCTCGGGGGACTATGCCGCGCTGGTGGAGCACCGGATCACCGAGGACTGGTACGTGCCGCTCGTCAATGTCTCGCTGTTCGCTTTCGAGCTGCTTCCGCTGATGCTGATCGGGGTGGCGCTGTACCGGCTCGGCTTCTTCAACGGCGCCTTCGACCGCGCCAAGCTGCTGCGTTGGGGATGGATCGGGCTGATCCTTGGTGCGCTGGCACATCTCGCGATCGGGCTGGTGGTGCAGCAGGGCGGGTTCAGTTTTTACGGCACGCTCGCCGCCTTCTTCGGCTGGAGCGCGCTGCCACGCTTGTGGATGGTGCTGGGCCTTGCGGCGGTGCTGGTGGCCTATGCCCCGTCAGCCACCGGTTGGCTGGGCGAGCGTGTGCGGGCAGCGGGGCGAGCCGCCTTCACCAATTATCTCGGCACTTCGATTGTCATGATGTTTATCTTCCACGGCTGGGCCTTGGGCCTGTTTGGCCAGCTCAACCGGCCGCAGCTTTATATTGTGATGGTGCTCGCGTGGGTGCTGATGCTGGCCTGGTCCAAGCCCTGGCTCGAGCGCTACCGCTACGGCCCGCTCGAATGGCTGTGGCGCTGCCTTACCTATCGGACGCTGTTTCCCCTCAAGAAGTAGCGCCATTTCAGCCGCGTAACCCGTTCTCTGCCCGCGGCGTGACGCATCCGTGACAACGGGTCGCAAAAATTCGCTTGTTATTAAGAACGGGTCGCATAGATTGGCGCTTGCAATCGCTTCGCAGGAAAGATTCGATGGTCTATGTACACGTGCATCTGCAATGCCATCCGTGAGACTGATTTGCGTGAAGCCGCACGTTCCTGCGACGGCGACGCCGAAGCGACCTATGCCAGCCTTGGAAAGCGGCCCAATTGTGGCCAGTGCCTTGATGAAGCCCAGAAAATCATCGACACAGAGCGTGCCGCAGCGGCCTGCGATGTACTCGCAGTAGAGGACGCCTGAGGCGCGATTGCGACCGCCTCGCAAGCCTCTGATTCAAAAACAAAATTTATTGCCCGCCCCTTGCGGAAATATCCCGGCAGCGTCTACATAGGCCTCGATGCCGCCACGGCACTTTGATATTTCGCAAGGAGCATTTCCATGAAGGGCGACCCTAAGGTCATCGACTATCTCAACAAGGCGCTCACCAACGAGCTGACCGCGATCAACCAGTACTGGCTGCACTACCGTGTGCTCGACAACTGGGGCCTCTCGAAGCTCGCCGCCGATGAGCGGCACGAATCCATCGAGGAAATGGAGCACGCCGACAAGCTGGCCGAGCGCATCCTGTTCCTCGAGGCGCTGCCTAACTTTCAGGCGATCCACAAGCTCAAGGTTGGCGAGACGGTCGAGGAAATCCTCAAGGCGGATATGGCGCTGGAACATGAGGCGATCCCGCTGTTGCGCGAAGCGATCGAGCATTGTGAAGGCGTGCGTGACTACGTAAGCCGCGACCTGTTTGCCTACATCCTCAAGAACGAGGAAGAGCATGTCGACTTTATCGACACCCAGTTCGAACTGATCGAGCGCATGGGTCTGCACAATTATTGTCAGCTGCAGAGCGCGCCCGCGGGCGACAAGTAAGCGCAGACCGTGAAGTAAGGGCTGGCCGCAAGGTCTGCACAAAAAGGGGGCAGGGCCGGATGCGGCTCTGCCCCCTTTTTGCGTCTTTGATCCCGCTACTCCTTCGGTGCCGCCGCCCCGATCGCCGCCAGCCGCGTTTCCATCAGGAAACATGCAAGGCCCGTCACCAGCAACAGCATCGTCAGCACCCATAGGCCGGCGATCACGGAGCCGATCTGGGCGGTGATATAGGCCGAGATAAACAACAGACCGATCACCAGACTGATCATGACCGCCGCAGCGGTCGAGAACATGATCGCGCCCTGCATCAGCTTGCGTCGCTGCATCAGCCAGCCGCGCTCGCGCTGCTGCTTGGCGGTGCGTTCGGCTTCGTCCCTGTCATCGATCTTTTCGACCCGCTGAGCGATCCAGATCATCCGGGCCATAATGACGTTCATGATCGCCCCGATGCCGGACAGCAAGAAAGCCGGGGCAAGGCTCAGCTGCACCACCTGCTGCACCCGCGGGGTGGATGCGGTGCGTTCAAGGATTTCGATCGCAAAGGGCGCGTGCGGTGCGGCCGCAGCGAGGGTATCGAGCAGGGTCATGGGGCGGGCGTCCAGTCTGCGGTGCCGAATTTCACGGCGTCTCCGTCATAGCGATAGGCGGTCCACACATCCGTCCCCAGCATCGCTTTGAGGCGGGCGATGACGGCCGGCCCATCGCGGCGCGCCTGGCGGGCGGAGGCGATCAGGGGGGCGGCGGACAGGCGAAAAATGGCGTATTCCTCGCCCTCGGTATCGGTCTCCCGCGCAAGGAAGCTGTCGACTGCGCGCAGGATCACGACATCCCAGCCCTGATCGATGTCGTCGAACCGCTCGCCCTCGGTTGCGGTTTCGATCCATGCGAGCAGCCGGTCGAATTCGCGCCACGTGTCATACCACGGAACGCCGAGGCCTTGCTTGCCTGCGCCGATCGTCAAGCGCATCCAGAAATGCTGGCGCACATGGTCGAACGGCTTGGCGTGCCGCGCGGCAAGGGTGGCGACTTCGCGGTAATGGGCAATCAGGCGATCACCCTCGGCCGCGAACTCGGCGAGGCGCAGGAAGCCTTCGGGCAGGGCGGTGGCCAGCGCCAAATTGTGCGCCGGATCGTCGAAATGGGCAGGGTTGTTGGGATCGCCGGTCAGAAAGGTCTTCAGGGTGAGGAAATAGACCTCAACCCGCGGCGCATCGAGCATCACCGCGCGGGCGGTCCAGCTATCGTCGCTGCGCTCGAACATGGGCAGGCTAGTCCTTGGCGTAGGGGTTCTTGTTGGCCTTGAGCGTCACCCGCACCGGCACGGCGTCGAAGCCCAGCTTGGCGCGGATGCCGTTGACGAGGTAGCGCTCGTAGCTCTTGGGCAGCAGGTCCAATCGCGTGCCGAAGATCACGAAGCGCGGCGGGCGGGTGCCGGCCTGGGTGAT
>JBJTTE010000192.1:0-3057 GCA_046080005.1 Erythrobacter sp. | reverse complement strand
CTCGGCAGTGCGATCGGACGCTGATGGCCTCGCCGACTTCCACGGGCTCACCACGCTCGCCGTGCGCGAGATGATCGAAGGCGGCGACGTGTTCCTTCGCCGTCGCATCCGCCGCACAGAAGATAAGCTGCCCGTGCCCTTGCAGCTTCAGCTTCTCGAAGCCGATCACCTCGACGACACCAAGATCGGCGCACTTCCCGACGGCGGGCGGCCAAGAAAGTCGGGTGTTCCCGACTTTCTCGATTCAAAGAGTCAAAGTCGACAACAGCCAACTTTGATGCGCGGCATCGAATATGACTCAATTGGACGCCGCCGCGCCTATTGGCTGTTTCCCGATCATCCCGGCGACACCAGCGTGCCGCTGTCGCGCAGCCTCACCTCGGCGCGCGTCCCTGCGGATGGCATCGCCCATCTCTTCGAGCGCCAGCGGGTGCAAAGCCGCGGCGTGCCCTGGGGCGCACCGGCCATGCGGGCGATGCGTGATCTCGATGACTGGACCAATGCCGAGCTAGTCCGCAAGAAAACCGAGGCCTGCCTCGTTGGCGTGGTGCTCGGCGCGGATGAGGCCGATCAGGGTGTCGCGCCAACCGTCGTCGATGCCGAAGGCAAGACCATCGAGCAGTTCGAGCCCGGACTGATCGCCTATGCCACCAGCGGCTCCGCCGCTGGAGTCCTTTGCTTCAAGACGCGCGCCGCAGGCGCGCTTTGGCGGCAAGGACATCAAGTTCAACCAGCCCGCTTCAACGGCTGGCGTCTCGGAATGGCTACGGGCTCAGCTGCACATCATCGCCGCCGGATACCGCGTGCCTTACGAGTTGCTCACCGGCGATCTGTCTCAAGTCAACTATTCGAGCCTGCGCGGCGGTCTCGTCGAATTCCGGCGCATGGTCGATGCCCTGCAATGGCAATTGGTGATCCCGGGCTTTTGCGAACCGGTCTGGCGCTGGTTCCAAATTCTTTCAAAAATGATTTTGGGCGGCTCGGGTCGCGGGCCTGATCCCGAACCCGGTGGTCAAGGTCGAATGGCAACCGCCGCGGACGCAGACAAGTTTACGCAGTCTGCGCAACAGCTTGACTGCGGGGCCGTCGATCCCCTTAAGGACGCGCAGGCCGACCTGCTGATGATCCGCACCGGCACGATGACGCTGGCGCAGGCCATCGCGCGGCAGGGCTACGACCCCGAGCGGCAATTGCTCGATATCGCGGAGACGAACGGCGTCATCGACGCGCTCGGCCTTGTCCTCGATGGCGATCCGCGTGTCATGAGCAAGGCCGGTACTCTCCATCCGCCCACAGAGGCCGAGGACGCGGCGGATCAGGGTTTGTCGAGATAGGGAGCGACCACGTCCTGAGTCTCCTTGCTGGTGAGCACCGGCACGATCTCGAATGTCGCGCCGGACCCGCGCCACTTTAGCACCCATTCCTGAAGCAGCTTCAGGTCATCGCAGCGCATCAACTGAAAGCATCGGCTGAAGTTTGGCTCAATCCAGCTGTCGATGTATTCGAGGCCTTTAGGAAACATCCGGCCTTCGTCACGCACGCGTTTGTAGATCGGGATCATATCGTTCTCCCGAAAGCGCTCTATGACCATGAAAAGCATGTTTTGTTGTCCTTGCTTGCTTGCCGGATGACGGTAGCACGAGGCCATCCGACAATCAACAATTCTGGAGGGCGGAAGCGCGCGGCGCTGCCGATGCAGACCCGGCTTGCGCCGGTCGCCTCGATCGACGCGGCCGAGCGCAACTTCGATCCCCCCGAGCAGCAGAGCGCTAAAACGCAGCGCAATCTCGAATGATGGATCAAGTCAACCGGGTCGAACCCCATAAGTCGCGTAGCTGCGGGCCTGTTGCTCCTCGATGGTGCGGTCGGGGAATAGCGCATAACTCGGCGCCCAGATGCGCGAGATACGGGTGGCTGTAACATAGATCGCCTGACGCACTTTGAAATCCTCGCCCGCAAGCGCCTGCAAGCGTGCACCCGCAAAGGCAAATTCCGGATGTTCTGGCGGAATCAGGCGTGCACATCCAGCGATCTTGAACCCGCGCTGACGGAATACATCAACAAAGCTCACACAAACGAGAGGTTGTCGTTGGATGTTGCGCACGCTCACCGGTGAGGCGATGTCAGCAATAAGAATAACGTTGTCGCCGTGGTCAGTGAAAATCTCTTTGGGGCTGACATTAGGCTGACCATCCTCGTCAACCGTCGCGAGCCAGCAAAGAACCGAATTTCGTATGTCTTCCCGGACAGCGTCGTTGATCACAGTTTTTTGATCCATTTTTCTTCATCCTCAATGAGTTAGATCGACCAACGCCCAGCAATCAACAAAATACATGAGCGCCAGTCAAGAAGATCAATCCAGCACAAACGACGCTGTGCGAAAAGCGGCCCAACAGATTCCTTCGAGAACACCAAGAAGTCTGTTCAACCGCCCGCGCGCGCGGTTCCGAACGTGAGCGTGTCGGAACCATCTACGATCTTGCCGATCGCTTCCGCCTCGAGCGCTCACTTGCCGATGATCTCGTCACGCGCGGCGTCGCCATCGAGGAAGCCCGCCGCGTCATTCTTGACAAACTCGCCGAACGCGACGAGCGCGGCGTTGGCCATACTGCCGTCTCCTTCCCGGCAGGTGGGCTCGATGCAACCGTCACCCGCCGCGAAGCGATTACCGAGGCAATTGCCCATCGCATTGCACCTTCGGTAAATCCGTTGCCGGAACGCGCCCGGGAATATCGCGGCATGTCGCTGGTCGAGATCGCCCGCGAAACCCTGCAACAGGTTGGCGTCCGAACGCGTGGCATGACCGCAAACGAAGTCGTGCAGATTGCGTTGCGCAATGCCGGACCGCATGGCACGAGCGATTTCCCGTTAATCCTCGCCAATGTCGCAGGCAAGCGGCTCCGGCAGGCCTATACGTCCGCACCGCGCACGTTTGAACGCTGGACACGCGGCATCACCACCACTGATTTTAAGCCGATGTTCCCCACCCAGATTGGCAACTTCCCTGGCTTGCTGCCGGTCATGGGGCTGCCCAAGTTCAGCTATGGCACCATTGCC
>JBJTTE010000191.1:0-13369 GCA_046080005.1 Erythrobacter sp. | reverse complement strand
GTCGACAAGCTGCCCTTCGATTCCGACGAGGAACTGGCTTACCTCACGCAAACCACCCTGTCGGTCGATGACACGCGCGAGGTGATTCAGGCGCTTGAATGGCGTTACCCGAACATCTCCGGCCCGCGCGCGGAGGACATCTGCTACGCCACCTCCAACCGGCAGGCGGCGGTCAAGGAACTGGCGCAGGACTGCGATCTGGTGCTGGTGATCGGCTCGCCCAATTCGTCGAACGCGCTGCGGCTGGTCGAAGTGGCCGAACGGCTCGGCACCCCGTCCAAGCTGATCCAGCGCGCCGCCGAGATCGACTTCGCGTGGCTCGACGGGGTCAAGACGCTGGGGCTGACTGCGGGTGCCTCGGCGCCCGAAGTCCTGGTTCGCGAGGTCGTCGCTGCGCTCGCCGAACACCGCACGATCCACGAGAAGGAAATCACCGCGACGGTCGAGAAGATGGTGTTCAAGCTGCCCCGCCAGCTGATGGAATAGCCGTCCGGGCGCGCGGGGCCGAGTGGCGGTCTATACCCATCTTGGTGCGGAAGATCTCGCCCGGTTGATCGCGCATTATGGCGTGGGCGAGCTGGTCTCGGCCAAAGGCATCGCCGAAGGCGTGTCGAATTCCAATTGGCTGGTTGAGACAACCGGATCAGACCAGTTTGGCGCGCGCTTCATCCTGACGCTCTATGAACGCCGGATCGCCTATGCCGATCTGCCTTACTTTCTCGATCTGCTCGATCATTTGGCCAGCAAGGGCTGCCCCGTGCCACGCACGATCCATGATCGCGATGGGGCGTCGCACCGGATGATCGAAGACCCCGGATCGCCGTCCGGGGCAAGCAAGGCAGGCGCGCTGATCGAGTTTCTGCCCGGCATCTCGCCGACCCGGCCCACGCCCACACAGGCGCGCGCGGTCGGCACGGTGCTGGCCGAGCTTCACCTCGCCGCGCAGGACTTCCCGAAAACCCGCGCCAATGCGATGGACTTTGCCGCAAGCGCAGCCATTCTGGAAAGCTGCGGAGCCGAGCGCTTGGGGACAATTCACCCCGATCTGCCCGCCATGATCGATTATGCCCGCGCAGCCGCCGCGCTTGATCTGTCGGTGCTCCCGCAATCGCAGACCCATACTGATCTGTTCCCCGACAATGTCCTGATGCTGGGCGACCGGGTCACCGGGCTGATTGATTTCTATTTCGCCTGCACCGGGCCGATGGTGCTCGATCTTGCGGTGACCCATGCGGCATGGTGTTTCGATACCGATAATGCCTATCGGCCGGATTGCGGCGCGGCGTTGATCGAAGGTTACCAGAGCATCCGCCGCCTCGAACCTGCCGAGCGTACCTTGTTCCCTGAGGTCGCGATGGGCGCGTGCCTGAGGTTCGTGGCTTCGCGCGCCGAAGACTGGCTCGACACCCCCGATGGTGCGCTGGTCACCCGCAAGGACCCGTTGCAATTCGCCCGGCGCTGGCATTTCTATGACACAGCCGGGCGCGGCCTGCTTGCAGCCTGAGCCGTAACGCGCCAAGGTTATAGTGCATGAAACAGGTCGCAATTTTCACCGATGGCGCGTGCAAGGGCAATCCTGGCCCCGGCGGCTGGGGCGTGCTCCTGCGCATGGGATCGCACGAAAAGGAACTCTCGGGCGGCGAGGCGGATACGACCAACAACCGGATGGAATTGCTCGCGGCGATCAAGGGCCTGAACGCCTTGCTCGAGCCATGCCGGGTCGATCTTTACTCAGACAGCAAATACCTGCTCGATGGGATGGCGAAATGGATCCACAGCTGGCAGCGCAATGGCTGGGTCAATGCCAGCAAGAAGCCCGTGCGCAATGCCGACCTATGGCATGATCTGATCGAAGCCGCGCGGCCGCACCAGATCACGTGGCACTGGGTGCGCGGCCACTCAGGTCACCCCGAGAACGAACGTGTCGACGCTCTGGCAAGCGGCGAGGCGCAGCGGCAGGCCGATCCGGGTGCGGCCCTTCCGCATTGAAACGGCAGGTGCCACCAATAGTGGCACCAGCATCTCGCCCCATCTCCCCACTGGGCTCGCCTTGCTGCATGGCAGCACTGGCGAACGGATGAAACGTGGGGCGAAAGGTCCGAGCCGCGCCTTAGCGCGTTTTCGATCTGGCTGCGTCAGATCAGCCGCTCTAGCTTGTTGATTTACCGCATTTTCCGAACCGTCAGTTGATTCCACCTGACTGGAAAACGCTATAGCGCAGCAGCCGATCAGGAGTTATCTTCGACCGCAGCGTCAGGGCCGTTCTTCTTGATCGATTCAATCGCGTTTTTCGCGCTGGCCTTGCTCGCATAGCCCTCGGTCGAAAACATGATTTCCGAATTGTGCTTGAAGCGCACACGGAACTCGCCAGCCTTATCCTTATAAATCTCAAATGTATGCGCCATCGCCTTTGCCTCTCACGTGGTTCGTTGCGGTCACAGGCTTGCCATATCGTCGGAGCCTTGCCTAGGCAGATTGTAATGCAGGCGCGAAGCGCGCTGGCGCATAGGCTGCCGCATCAATCCCCGCCGTCATCGCGTCCGGTCCCTGCCCCAACAGCAGCTGTGCCGCCAGGCGTGCTGCGGCAGGCGCTGTCTGGATGCCAAAGCCACCTTGGCCGGCAAACCAGAAGAACCCGGCGCCTTCGGGGTCGAAGCCGTAGACCGGTAGCCGGTCAGGCGCGAAGCTTCTGAGGCCCGCCCAGCGACGCTCGACCGCTGCAATCGGCCAGTCGGTGACCTGCTGAAACCGCTCAATCGCGATGGCCACATCCCATTCCTCGGGCGCGGCATCGCAGGGGTCGGAGGGGATTTCGTCATGCGGGCTCAGCCACAGGCGGCCCGCGTCAGGCTTGAAGTAGAAGCCGCCGCCAATGTCGAGCACCAGCGGCAGATCGTCGGGCGCCGGCGGTTCGACCCGCAGCACCGCCAAGGTACGGCGAAAGGGCGCGATGCCGAGCGGACGCACCCCGGCTGCCTGCGCAACAGCATCCGCCCATGCGCCAGCAGCGTTGACGATCATTGCTGCCCGCCAGCTTTCCCCGCGCTCGGTGGTAATGGTCCAGACGTCTGTGCCGCTCACCCGTGCCAGCCCGGCGACACGCGCACGCACAACGATCTCGACCCCCTGCCGCCGCGCCTCGCGCTGATAGTGCTGGTGGAGACCCGCAACGTCGATGTCCGCACAGGCGGGCTGATAGAGCGCCTCGGTCCATTCGGGCCGAAGCTGGGGCAGCCTTGCGGCCAGTGCTTGCGGGGAGAAGGGCTCGATCTCGACCCCGGTCCCGGCATAGCTGGCACGGAAGGCATCCATTGCGCCGCGGTCCTGCGCCCGCCCGACATAAAGCGCGCCGCGCTGCGTCAGAACGCCACGCTCGGCGAGATAAGCGCCCGAGGCGCGGGTCAGCGGCACCACGCCGGGACCACCGTAAGATTCGGACCAAAAGGCCGCTGAGCGCCCCGTGGCGTGATAGCCGGGGGCATCCTCCGCCTCGAGCAGCACAACGCGCGTATGAGGCGCAAGCTCGGCGGCGATACTCGCGCCCGCCATGCCAGCGCCGATCACGGCAATGTCATAGATCATGGCACCAGCGCCTTGGCCGGGGCCACCCGATCGAGAAAGGCAGCGATCGCGGCGATGATCGGGCCGCGCACTGCATCCACTTCGCGCAGCACCTCGTGATGGGCCTCGGCACCCAGCGCGAGCATCTCGCCCTTGGGCAGGCGGGCAGCGGCGCGCAGGTTAGCCGCATGGCTCACCAGCTTATCGGCCGCGGTCGACACGAACAGCACGGGCGCTGCAATGCCCTCCAGCACGCCCGGCTGCTCCAGCCCTATCCACGAAGCATAGGCGCGCTCGACCCAGCGCCAGCTCGCCGGGCCCATGACCAGTTCGGGGCGATGGACGCGCCACCATTGCTCATCGGCGTAACGATCCGGATCATGGGTCAGCAGATTGGCCCGCGCGGCAAGGATCTCGCCGGGCTTTTCGCTCCATTTCCACGCCTGCCGGGCCGGATCGCCAAGCGCGCACATTGCCTGCGCAACGCGGTGGAGCAGCGGGAGCGGGAGCGGCGGGCCGCTGATCCCGGTCATCGGCGCGCTCAGCACGACAGCGTCTGGGCTGACCCGCTGTTCGGCCAGCGCGCGTAGCACCAGATGCCCGCCCATCGAGTGCGCGGCGAGGACATGCGGCCCGGGGGTTTCGGCGACCCAGCGTTCCCACAGCAGCGCCAGATCATCGATCCAGATGCCGAAATCGGCGATATGGCCGGTCAGCGCATCCTTGCCGAGCCGCCCTGAGCCCGCCTGTCCGCGCCAGTCGGATGCAGTGACCCGCCAACCGCCAGCGTGCCATTCCTCGAGCGTTTCGAGATATTTCTCGTAGCAGTCCGCGCGCCCGGGAAGAAACAGGATCGATCCCCGCAGCGACGGCCCCGCGCCCGGCCAGTCGATGCGGCGGATCCTATGCCCATCCGCCGCAGCCCAGATGCTCTCGCGCGCGTAAGGGGCGATCGCCCGCCGGTCGATCATGGCAAGGACGCCTCAGACGCAGGCAGCGGGCCAGCAAGTTTGGTTACTATTTGGTAAGTCATGCCCTGTAACACTGTCCCAATCAAGGACGCCCCGCCGATTGCGCGCGGCCTGTCGCCTGGGGACCAAATCGATGAATGCCATTTCCTACGGACTGCTGATCGCCTTGGCAATTGCGCTGGTCTTTGCCGCTTTCACGGACCTGCGCCGCCGCCAGATCGATAACTGGCTGAACGGCGCGATCGCGCTGGCGGCACCCGCTTTCTGGTGGTCGACCGGAATGGCGCTGTGGCCCGATGTGGCGCTCCAGTTCGGCTTTGCGCTCGCGGTCTTTGCGGTACTTGCCGGGATGTTCGCGCTTAACCTGATGGGCGGGGGCGACGTCAAGCTGCTGGCCGCGCTCGCCCTCTGGGTGCCGTTTTTCGAATATCTCCAATTGCTGCTGATCATGTCGCTTGCGGGCGGCGCGCTCACCATCGTGATCGTCGGTTGGTACACCATCCGCCGCCAGCGCGACCGGATCGCTGTGCCCTATGGCGTAGCGATTGCCGTTGGCGGGCTGTGGGTGCTGGCGGTCAACTATCTGCCCAGCGTGAGCGGCGCGGCGCAGGCAGCATAACGTCATTTTAACCAGTCTGGACTTACGAAACGCGACCAGACCTGCCCGCTAACCATCTTTAGGGCACTACAAGGGGGCTACCTGAGCCATGGATAAGAAGAAACTGGTTCTGCTGCTCGGCGCGCTGATCATCGCGATTGGCACGGCATTTGGTGCGCGCGTCATGTTCGCTGACACCGCAGCTCCTCAGGTGGAGGCCGCCGCGCCGGTCGGCCCTCGTGTCCTTGTTGCCAAGCGGGCGCTGACCGCCGGCACGATCATTACCGCCGATGCGCTAGGCTTTCAGCCCTGGCCCAAGGAGCTGGTGCAAGACGCCTACTACCTCGACGGCGAGGCGGACATGAACACGCTGCTCGGGACCGTGGTGCGTTATCCGATCACCGCGGGCGAGCCGGTTACGCAAGGCTCGCTGGTCAGCCCTGGTGATCGCGGCTTTCTTGCCGCCGCCCTCGGCCCGGGCATGCGCGCCGTAACCGTGCCAGTGTCGGCAACAACCGGGGTTGCGGGCTTCGTTTTTGCGGGCGACCGGGTCGATCTCGTGCTGACCCAACAGATCAGCGGTGTTGACGATACCGCGCCGCTCAAGACCGCAGAGACCGTGCTGCGCAACCTGCGCGTGCTCGCCACCGACCAGACCGTCGAGAAAACCACCGACGAAAACGGCAAGACCGTGGTGACCGAATTCCGCACTGTCACGCTCGAAGTGACCCCGAAGATCGCGGAGAAGATCGCGGTCGCCCAGACCATCGGGACGCTCAGCCTGGTGCTGCGCTCGCTGGCCGACAACCCTGCCGACCTTGAGCGTGCGGTTGTTGCTGGCGATGTCCAGATCCCGGCCAACGCGACACCTGAACAGGAAGAGCAGATGCTCAAAGCCGCGATGGGCCGTCCGATGGACAAGGGAACGACCTTCTCAACCGGCGGTGATGTCTCGCGCTTCCAGCGGTCGACTGTACCGTCACAAAGGCCCAAGGCTGCAGCCGCCGCATCCGCTCCGTCGGAATCGGCCCCCCGGGCCGAGGCACGCAGTGCGCCTGTGGTCCCGGCTGGACCCAGCGTGCGGGTGAGCCGCGGCAAGGAAACCACCGAAACACCCGCCAGTGCCAATGGTACGGCGATGCTCTCAGGCCAATCAAGCGGTGTGCGCCGCGCCGGGCAAGTGATGCCCAGCGCCGGTTCGACCGTGATCAATTGAGGGGAGCATGACGATGTCGCTTAAACCCGAGGGGGCTCAACCCATGACACGCAAGTTCAAGCTCAAGCTGCTGGTCGCTGCGATCGCCGCAGTGCCGATGGCAGCGATGCCAGCGGCCACCGCGACCGCGCAAGCTGTCGCCCGGCCGTCACAGGAGATCGTCCTGTCGATCGGCAAGGGCGAGCTGGTGACGGTGCCGGGGATGATGACTGATGTGTTCGTCGCCAATGAAGAAATTGCCGACGTCCAGATCAAGTCACAGCGCCAGCTCTATGTGTTTGGCAAGTCGGGCGGTGAGACCACCGTCTATGCCAGCAATGAACGCGGCGATGTGATTTTCTCGGCCAATATCCGGGTCGGCTCCAACATCGGCAGCATCGACCAGATGCTCGCGCTGGCGATGCCCGATGCCAAGATCGGCGTCGCAACGATGGGTTCCAACACCGTGCTCCTGACGGGCACTGTGGGTGCGCCGGAAGACGCTGCCGAAGCCGCCCGGCTGGTCACCGCCTTCCTCGGCAAGGACGCCAACGTCATCAGCCGTATCAGGACCGCCACGCCGCTTCAGGTCAACCTCCACGTCAAGTTCGCCGAGGTGAACCGCTCGCTGCTGCGCGAGATTGGCGGCAACTTGCAGACCTTCGATGCCGCCACCGGGGGCCAGCGGGGCGCGATCGGAACCGGTCGTTCTTTCACCACTGGCGAAGTCAATTTCGGCGGCCCGCTGACCGCAGGCAATGGGGCTGGTGCTGCCAGTCTGGTCTCGCGCGTCCCCGTTCTGCGCCCGGATGGGACGCCAGCCATTGATCCGACCACGGGGGCAGCGCTGTTCCGCGAGGTCACTGTTCCTGGCACAGCCGTAAATAGTGCCGGCAGGACCACCCTGTCCGGGCTTGGCCGCCTGTTCGGTCTTGATGTGCTCGGCGCGCTCGATCTGTCGGAGCGGATCGGTCTGGTCAACACGCTGACCGAGCCGAACCTCACCGCCCTGTCAGGCGAAACCGCAAGCTTTCTTGCAGGCGGCGAGTTCCCGATCCCGATCGCACAGGGCCTTGGCCAGGTGGCGATTCAGTTCCGCCAGTTCGGCGTGAGCCTTGCCTACACCCCGACCGTGCTCTCAAACGGCCGCATTTCGATGCGCGTGCGCCCGGAAGTGTCCGAGCTTTCGACGCAGGGCGCGATCACGCTGAACGGCTTTCAGGTTCCGGCCATCACCACCCGGCGGACCGAGACCACGATCGAGCTCGGCTCTGGGCAGAGCTTTATGATCGCTGGGCTGATGAGCGCCAATTCGCAAAGTCTGATCGAAAAGGCCTCGGGCGTGGGCGATGTGCCGGTCCTTGGCAATCTCTTCCGCAGCCGTCAGTTCCGCAAGGGCGAGACCGAACTGGTGATCATCGTCACCCCCTATCTGGTCAAGCCGGTCGATGCCAAGGACATCAAGCTGCCGACCGATGGCTACGAGTCAGCGAGCGAAATTTCGCAGCTGATCGGCTTCAAGAACGACGGTGGCGGTTCCGGTGGAGAACGCCCCGGCCCGACCGCAGCCCAGCCTGAAGGAACAGAGCCGGGACCCGCGCCCGCGATAAGCGAACTTGATCCGGCCGCGATCCTGCCTGGTCAGCCCGAACAGCCGCGCCGCGCCGACAAGAAGAGCCGTCGTCCGGAGCGCGAAGCCAGCGCCGCCGCGCCTGGCTTTAGCCTCTAACGTGAGAAAGGTGACTGCGATGCCGAATGCAAGACAAACCCGGCTGGTCCGTCGGCCTGCCCACCTCGCAGTGGCCCTGGCGCTGGGCCTTGGCCTGGCGGGCTGCGGCGGGATGCCGACCAACCAATCGCTTTACAGCATCAAGCAGCCGGTGGTGGAACGCACCAACATGACGCTTGACGTGACCACCAGCAGCTCGGGTCTGCCGATCTCCGAACAGCAGCGCCTGAATGGCTGGTTCGAGACGATGGAGCTGCGCTACGGTGACCGCATTGCGGTCGAAAACCCGAGCCAGAACCCGGCGGTCACCAATGCCGTCCGCGATCTGGCGGCGCGTTACGGGCTGATGATCTCGAACACCGCGCCGGTTACGCAGGGCTTTCTCCAACCGGGCCAAGCGCGGGTGGTGATTACCCGCGCCACCGCCCGCGTACCGGGCTGCCCTGACTGGTCGGCCAACTCGGACTTGAACTACAACAACGGCCTGAGCTCAAACTATGGCTGCGCGACCAACAGCAATATGGCTGCGATGATCGCTGATCCGCAGGATCTGCTTGAAGGCAAGAAGGGCTCAGGGGACAGGCTGACCGATACCTCTGACAAGGCGATCAAGGCCTATAGCGATATGGCCCCGACGGGCGCAGGCGGACTTGCGGCCGGTGGTGGTACTGGCGGCGGCGGCGGCGGCGGTGGTGGAGGTAACTAAGCTATGAATGCTCCTTGGAAATCGGGTTTGCCCGGAAATCGCGATGCCTTCTCGGCCTATATCTGCGACGACAATGCGCTGGACGTGATCCGTCCGGTTGTGATCGAGCTCGGCTGGCAGCCGGAAAAGTGCAATCGGGGCGGTCTGCGCAATGCAGTGCAATCACTCTCGGTCAGCGCCAGCCCGGCAATTCTGCTTGTCGACCTCTCGGAAAGCGGCGATCCGCTTAACGATATCAACGCGCTGGCTGAAGTCTGCGAGCCGGGGACGGTGGTGATCGCCATCGGCCAGGTCAACGACGTGCGCCTGTATCGCGACCTGCTTTCGAGCGGGATCCATGATTATCTGCTCAAGCCCCTGTCTCCGCAGCAGGTGCATGATGCGCTCAACCAGGCGCTGGCGGTGTTCATGAGCCCCAAGGCAGGAGATGCTGACGCGGCCAAGCGGCACATTTCGACCGCAGTGGTGGGCACACGCGGGGGCGTCGGGGCATCGACCATTGCAACTTCGCTCGCTTGGCTGTTCAGCGAACAGCACAAGACATCGACCGCATTGCTCGATCTCGATGTCCATTTCGGCACGGGCGCGCTGGCGCTCGATCTCGAACCGGGCCGCGGCCTGACTGACGCGATCGAAAACCCGAGCCGGATCGACACCCTGTTCATCGAACGTGCGATGGTGCGCGCCGGGGACCATCTTTCGATCCTCTCGGCCGAGGCTCCGATCAGCCAGCCGCTGATGACCGACGGGGCAGCCTTCGTCCAGCTGGAAGACGAGTTTCGTCAAGCCTTCGACATGACGATCATCGACCTGCCGCGCAACATGCTCATCAACTTCCCGCAGCTCATGGCTGACGTGAATCTGGTGGTGTTGACCTGCGAGCTGACGCTTGCCTCGGCGCGCGACACGATCCGGCTGCTGTCATGGCTCAAGAGCAATGCCGCCCACGCGCATCCCATGATCGTTGCCAACAAGGTCCAGCCGAGCCTCTCCGAGATCAGCATGTCCGATTTCGAGGCCTCGATCGAGCGCAAGGTCGATTTTGTGGTGCCTTACGACATCAAGGCGGCCTCGAACGCAGCCAAGCTCGGTCAAGTCTTCGCCGATGCCAACCGCTCAAGCAAGGCAACGGCGGCGATGCGCCAGATTGCCGAGCGCGTGATCGGCGCGAGCTCGGATGATGGAGCGCCGTCGGTCAGCGAGAAGAAGTCGCTGCTGGGCAATTTCGACTTCAAGGCGATGCTCGCCAAGAAGCCGAAGGTCGCTCAGACCGAGGAGTAATGAAGCTAACCATCGCGGGGGCATCCAGGGCAGCTGATAGCATCCTGTATCCCCTTGCGATGATCGGACAATAATCGCCCGCCCCAATCCGGCGGACCGAGGCAGGAAACAACGGTATGGCATTCTTACAATCCCTGCTCATATCGCTGGTGATCTTCATCACACTTGTGCTGGGGTACACGCTGGTCGTCGGCTCGGGCACGGGCAAGGCACAGAAGCGCCGTATGCAGGCGGTTCGTTTTCGCCATTCAGAAAGCCTTGATGCCAAGGTCGACGCGCAGTTCCGCCGGGCGGTTGCGGCCCGCAAGCCCAAGACCTTCAAGGTCGCTGGCTCGGGCTCGCGGGTCGATGCGCTGAGAATCAGGCTCGACCGGACCGGCAAAAGCTGGACCGTATCCCAATACACCTATGCCTCGATCGGACTGGCGGTCGTGTTGGCGATCGTTGTCTTTATCATGAGCGGAGCGCCGCTGATGGCACTCGGCATCGGTCTGTTTTTGGGCGCTGGCCTACCGCACATGGTGGTGGGCTTTCTGATCAACAGGCGCACCAATGCCTTCATCACCAAGTTTCCCGACGGGATCGAATTGCTGGTGCGCGGTCTCCGGTCCGGCTTGCCGGTGACCGAGACGCTCGGGATCGTCTCCGCCGAAGTACCGGGCCCCGTCGGCTTTGAATTCAAGGCGATCACTGATCGCATCAAGGTTGGCAAGACCATGGAAGATTCGCTCCAGGACACAGCGGAAAAGCTTGGCATTGCCGAATTCAACTTCTTCACTATCACGCTGGCGATCCAGCGCGAGACCGGGGGCAATCTTGCCGAAACGCTGTCGAACCTTGCTGACGTGCTGCGCAAACGCGCGCAGATGAAGCTGAAGATCAAGGCGATGAGCTCCGAATCCAAGGCCTCGGCCTATATCGTCGGCTCGCTCCCGTTTCTGGTTTTCGGCGCGATCATGGTGGTCAACCCCGATTATATGGCTGGTTTCTTTGCCGATGACCGCCTGATCGTGGCCGGTCTCGGCGCTGGGGTCTGGATGGGCATTGGCGTGTTCATCATGGCCAAGATGGTCAATTTCGAGATCTAACGGCGGGGGGAACAGACACATGATCAACCAACCCGCCGGTCCAACGCTGCTTGGCTTCGACGTCATCATCGTTGGCACCTTGCTTGCTGGCCTTGCCGCTTTTTCGGTGATGCTGGCAATCTACGCAGCCGTCACCATCCGCGATCCGATGGCCAAGCGGGTCCGTGCGCTTGAGGGGCGCCGCGAACAGTTGAAGGCCGGGATCGTCACCGCAGCCGCGAAGAAGCGCAACAGTCTGGTGCGTCGCTCTGGTGCCACAGACAAGGTCAAGGCCCGGCTTGACCGACTCAACGTCCTCCAGGAAAGCCAGATCAAGTCGATCCAGCAAAAGCTCGCGCATGCTGGCTACCGCAACAAGGAGTTGGCGGTCCTTATCATCGGCGCGCGCGCGATCCTGCCGCTGGTGATCGGCGGCATGATGGGCGTGCTGATCTACGTCGTCGAATTCTGGCCCGACTGGGACCCGATGACCCGGCTCGGCGCCTTCGCGATGTCGGTGTTCCTGTCCTACAAGGGCCCCGAACTCTACCTCAGCAACAAGGCTAGCAAGCGGACCAAGGAGATCCAGAAGGGGCTGCCCGACGCGCTGGACCTGCTGGTGATCTGCGCCGAGGCTGGCTTGACCGTGGACGCCGGCATCAGCCGTGTCGCCAAGGAACTGGGGCGCGCCTATCCCGAACTCGGCGATGAGTTTGCGCTCACCGCGATTGAGCTGTCATTCCTCAACGAGCGCCGGATGGCGTTCAACAATCTCGCCTACCGCGTCAATCTCGAAGCGGTGAAAGGCGTGGTAACGACCATGGTCCAGACCGAGCGTTACGGCACCCCGCTCGCTTCGGCGCTGCGCGTGCTCTCGGCCGAATTCCGCAACGAACGCATGATGCGCGCCGAGGAAAATGCCGCGCGTCTGCCTGCGATCATGACCGTGCCGCTGATCCTGTTCATTCTGCCGACGCTGTTTGTCGTCATTCTCGGCCCGGCAGCCTGTTCCATCCAGGACAACCTCATCAACAGACCGCCCGGTGGCTAAAGCGTTTTCCAGTCAGGTGGGATCACCTGATGGTTCGGAAAGCGCGGCAAAACAGGAACCTGGAGCGGTTGATATGGCTCAGCCAGATCGTAAACCGCTCCAAGCCATCGGCGAGGTCGGTGCCCGGTTGGGTGCAGGTCTCGGTTTGCGGATAGACCAGCACGAATGAAGTCGCTATCTATGGGATATGGCCAAGCTGAACCCGCGCAATCAACAACAACGCTGCCTTGTGACGGCGGTGTTCGTGCGCGCGTTCGTTTCCTAGGATAGCCAGACCAAGCATCCGGAACCGCTTCGCTAACCACCCCGCCCAGCCGGCGGGGTTTTTTGCTGGTTGGGCCTTTCATAAAGGACAATGAGCACGCTTCTCTCAACCGATCCTGCCATCGAACGAATTGCCCTTGGGGTCATTGATCGGACCTTGCCGAAGGGCGATTGGACTCACGAAGCTCAATTCGCCGCCGCCTTGTGGCTGCTGCGCAATCACTCCAAGCTCACCCGCCCGGCGGCGATCCGCGCGCTCATCACTGGCTACAACGAGGCGACCAAGACGCCCAATACCGATAGCAGCGGGTACCATCACACCATCACTTTGGCATCGATGAAGGCAGCGCGCCATCATCTGGCGAGCTACCCAGCCGAAGCGCCGCTCCACGCCGTGCTGTCATCGCTCATGATGTCGGAGCTCGGCAAATCGGATTGGTTGCTCGCCCACTGGAGCCGCGACGTCCTGTTCAGCGTTGCCGCGCGCCGCCGGTGGGTTGAGCCCGACATTTCACCGCTTCCGTTCTAGGTCGGCAGGCCCTCAGCATGTCGGTGTCGAAGCAGCATCGTCGATTGGATGTTCGCAACGGGGCATATCTCAGAGCGTCCCGTTTGGGCCGAAACGAGGCTGAAGTCGCCTGACAGCTTTCGGGATCGACACTCGACGCCGCTCATGGCCGAAGTTGGGTGGTAAGCTGCCACGTTCGTCATCCCAGCGAAAGCTGGGACCTAGAGCCCTATAGTGCTGCGCTTGCCGCCCTAGGCCCCAGCTTTCGCTGGGGTGACGTTGAAGGGCAAGAATGGGGTCGATTTCGGAACGTCCCCTTTTTACTGAAAAGATGTTCAAGCGGCCATACCGCTTTCAGCGTCGCGGATCGGCTTAGCTTGCTAAGGCCCGCGGGTTGCGAGCTGCCCCCCGTGCGTCCCGCTACTCCCGCTCCGTCCG
>JBJTTE010000190.1:0-7792 GCA_046080005.1 Erythrobacter sp. | reverse complement strand
ACGTCGAAGCCACCCTCAAATCCGCCGCAGCCTTCCTCTACGCCGCCGCCGCCATGCTCATGATCCGCCGATTGGCACGCTCTGAATGACTTTCGAAACCGACTCTGAAGGGGAAAGAATATGTGGAGCTACTTCTCACATCTGTTCGGTCGGCCCTGAGCGGCTGCTCAAACAAACGTAAAGGCCCCGGGAAACCGGGGCTTTTTTCGTTTCAGGGCATTGTTTTAGGTCTTTCTCCGATATCAGCGCGACCCGCGCAAAAGCGCCGCTACCGACCCAGCCATGCTGGCATGAGGCCCATCATCTGATGGCGTAATTGGTCGGGGAGAGAGGATTCGAACCTCCGGCCCCTGCCTCCCGAAGACAGTGCTCTACCAGGCTGAGCTACTCCCCGACCGTGTCGGTCCCGCATGACAAAAGCCACGCAGGTCGAGGCAAGGCGCGCCCTATAGGTGTGGATGACGGGAGTGGCAAGCAGGCAATTACGGCCTATGGTGCCTAGGTATGGCCAGCCTTCACCGCCCCGAAACGATTCCATCTGAACTGGCACAACCAGGGCATCCCGAATGGCAATATCTCGATCTGATGCGGCAGATTTGGGAGAGCGGCAGCGAACGGATCGACCGCACCGGCGTGGGCACGCGCTCAATTTGCGGGGCCATGCTGCGATTCGATCTGGGTGAGGGCGCGATGCCGCTGCTCACCACCAAACGGGTCTATTGGAAGACCGCGACGCGCGAATTGCTGTGGTTTCTGACCGGCGAAACCAACATCCGCCCCTTGGTGCTGCAAGGCGTGAAGATCTGGAATGAATGGCCGCACGCACGCTATGTCCGCGAAACGGGCGAGGCGATCAGCCTTGGAGATTTCATTACGCGGATCGCAGATGATGAGGCTTTCGCGAAACGCTGGGGCGATCTCGGCCCGGTCTATGGCAAGCAATGGGTCGATTGGCCGACCTATCGCTACCGCCCTGACGGCCTCTATGAACAGGGCGAGGGGATCAATCAGGTCGCGCAGGTCATCGATTCCTTGCGTAGCAGCCCCGGCAGCCGTCGCCACATTATCGAAGGCTGGAACGTCGCCGAGCTTGACCGCATGGCGCTGCCCCCCTGCCACAAAACCTACCAGTTCCATGTCGCGGGTGAGGGAGCCGAGGCGCGGCTCAACTGCCTGCTCTATCAACGCAGCTGCGATGTCGCGCTCGGCCTGCCCTTCAATCTGTGGTCGGCGGCGCTGCTCACCCGGATGATCGCGCAACAGGTCGATATGCTCCCCGGCGAGCTGGTGTGGATGGGGGGCGATGTGCATCTCTACCTCAACCACGCCCATCTGATCGAGGAACAGCTTGCCCGCCAGCCGCAGGGTTATCCCAGGCTGGAAATCCTCCGGCGCCCGGACACAATTTTCGACTACCGGATCGAGGACTTTGTGGTGCATGATTACGCTCCGCTGCCTCCGATAGCCGCACCTGTTGCGGTGTGACCGCTGGCCGCTGACCGAGCTTGACCGCACTCGGGCGGTGAAATAAAAATACCTCTTCAAGCAATGATCGCACCTGCCCTTCGCGGAAGATGCGGCACCGGGGAGAGCGCGACTGATGGGTGATCCAGCGAAACCGGCGGCCAAGGGCGAAGGCGGCAATCGCCAGGCGCTGTCGCTGCATGTGCCCGAGCCCAAATATCGCCCCGGCGACCCGGCGGATTTCTCGCATATCGCCATTGGTCAGCCGGGCGATCAGCCCCGTCCTGACGAAGCCTCGCACCCCGAGCAGATCGCAAGTCTGGCCTATAGTCTGGTGCGGGTGCTGGGTGACGATAATCACGCGCATGGCCCCTGGAACCCGCGCCTGACCCCGGATGTGCTGCGGACGATGCTCGGCCATATGGCGCTGGTGCGCGCCTTTGATGAACGCATGTTTCGCGGGCAAAGGCAGGGCAAGACCAGCTTCTACATGAAGTGCACTGGCGAGGAGGCGACCTCGATTGCTCCTGCGATGGCGCTGGCGAGCGACGATATGGTCTTCCCCTCCTATCGCCAGCAGGGGATCCTGATCGCGCGCGGCTATCCGCTGCTCGAGATGATCAACCAGATCTATTCGAACCGGGCGGACAAGCTGAAGGGCCGGCAGCTGCCGATCATGTATTCGAGCCGCGAGCATTCGTTCTTCAGCATCTCGGGCAACCTTGCGACACAATGCCCGCAAGCCGTGGGCTGGGCGATGGCGAGCGCATGCCGGGGTGACAGCCGGATCGCGGCCAGCTGGGTGGGCGAGGGCAGTACCGCCGAGGGCGACTTCCACTCGGCCTGCACTTTTGCTGCGGTCTATAACGCGCCGGTGATCCTCAACGTGGTCAATAACCAGTGGGCAATCTCGAGCTTCTCGGGCTTTGCCGGGGCCGAACGCACCACCTTCGCCGCCCGCGGCCTTGGCTACGGCATCGCTGCCTTGCGCGTAGACGGTAACGACCCGCTCGCCTGCTACGCGGCAACCGAATGGGCCGCCAACCGCGCGCGCGGCAATCACGGTCCGACCTTGATCGAATATTTCACCTACCGCGCCGAAGGCCACTCCACCTCCGATGATCCCTCGGGCTATCGCTCGGCGCAGGAGCGCGAGGAATGGCCGCTCGGCGATCCGATCAATCGTCTCAAGAACCATCTGATCGCGATTGGCGAGTGGGACGAGGAGCGGCAAAGCGCGATGGATCTCGCCTGCGCCGAACAGGTCAAGACGACCACCAAAGAGGCTGAGAAGAACGGTATCCTCGGCCACGGCCTCCACCACCCGTTCCACACAATGTTCGAGGACGTCTACGAGGAGCTGCCCTGGCACCTTGAGGAGCAAGCCGATCAGGCGATCCGCGAGCGGATTGCCAAGTTTGGCACGGAAAGGCCATTCGGATGAGCGAGGAACCAGCCAGCTTGGGTGAACCCGTGATCGCCGAACGCCGCCTCAACATGATCGAGGCGATCAACGAAGCGCTCGACATCATGCTCGCGCGCGATCCCGACGTGATCATCTTGGGCGAAGATGTGGGCTATTTCGGCGGAGTGTTCCGCGCCACCGCTGGCCTTCAGGCCAAGCATGGCAAGACCCGCGTGTTCGATACCCCGATCAGCGAATGCGGGATCATTGGCGTTGCTGTGGGGATGGGCGCCTATGGCCTGCGGCCTGTGCCCGAAATCCAGTTTGCCGATTACATCTACCCCGGCCTCGACCAGTTGATCTCCGAAGCAGCGCGGCTGCGCTACCGCTCAGCCGGGGACTACATTGCACCAATGACGGTGCGCTCGCCCTTCGGCGGCGGCATTTTTGGCGGGCAGACCCACAGCCAGTCGCCCGAGGCGCTGTTCACTCACGTCGCGGGCCTCAAGACTGTAATCCCCTCGACGCCCTATGACGCCAAGGGTCTACTGATTGCCGCGATCGAAGACAATGATCCGGTGATCTTCTTTGAGCCCAAGCGGATCTACAACGGCCCCTTCACCGGCTTCTACGACAGGCCCGTCGAGCCGTGGAAGAAGCACCCCGATTCTGTGGTGCCCGAAGGCTACTACCGCGTGCCGCTCGGCAAGGCGCGGCATGTGCGTGAGGGCGAAGCGCTGACCGTGCTCGCCTATGGCACGATGGTCCATGTGGCGGAGGCCGTGTGCGCGGCCAAGGGCGTCGACGCGGACATTCTGGACCTGCGCACGCTTGTGCCGCTCGACATCAAGGCGATTGAAGCCTCGGTCGAAAAGACCGGGCGTTGCCTGATCGTCCACGAGGCGACCCGCACCTCGGGCTTTGGTGCGGAGCTGTCCGCGCTGGTCACCGAACGTTGCTTCTACCACCTCGAAGCCCCGGTCGAACGCGTCACCGGTTTCGACACGCCCTATCCCCACAGCCTCGAATGGGCCTATTTCCCCGGCCCCGTCCGCATCGGCGAGGCAATCGACAAGCTTTTGAGCGAGTAACCGCAATGGCCAAGTTCATTTTCAAGATGCCCGATGTGGGCGAGGGCGTGGCTGAGGCTGAGGTCGTCGAATGGCACGTCAAGGTCGGCGACCGGGTCGAGGAAGACCAGCATCTGGTCGATGTGATGACTGACAAGGCCACCATCGACATCGAAAGCCCGGTCTCGGGAACGGTCACAACGCTCGCCGGAGAGGTGGGTGACACGATTTCCATCGGTGCGATGCTGCTGGTGATCGAGACCGAAGGTGACGGCGGGGCGTCGGAGGAAGAGGTCGAAGCCGCTGCCGAGCAGATTGAGGACGAGATGTCGGATGCCGAAGAGGCGGACGGGGCGGATGAGGCGCTCATTCCACCAGCAGAAGAGCCTGAACCCGTTCGCCCTGAGCCTGTTGGAAGCGCAGCTGTTCCGCAGGAACAACGACCGTCCTTCGCTAAAGAAATGAAGAGCAGTGCTTCGGCAAGCTCAGCACGAACAGATGTGAAGGTCCTCGCATCCCCGGCCGTCCGTCAGCGCGCGCGTGATCTCGGGATTGATCTGGCCGAGGTGAAGCCCGCCGAGGATGGCCGCGTGCGTCACGGCGATCTCGACGCCTTCCTCGCCTACAACGTCGGAAGCGGCTTTGGCGCGGCGGGCAAGGCGCGGGCTGATGAGACGATCAAGGTCATCGGCCTCAGAAAGCGCATCGCCCAGAACATGGCCGCGGCCAAGCGGCACATTCCGCACTTTACCTATGTCGAGGAGTGCGATGTCACCAATCTCGAAGTGCTGCGCGCGCAACTCAATGCTGCGCGTGGGGATCGGCCCAAGGTCACCATGCTGCCGCTGTTGATCACGGCAATTTGCAAGCTGGTGCCGCAGTTCCCGATGATCAACGCGCGCTACGATGATGAGGCGGGCGTGGTGACACGGTACGGTTCGGTGCATCTCGGTATGGCAGCGCAAACCGACGCTGGCCTGATGGTGCCGGTGATTCGCGACGCGCAGGCCAAGAACCTCTGGCAGCTCGCCCGCGAGATTGGCCGCCTCGCGGAAGCGGCGCGCACCGGCAAGGCAACCTCGGAAGAGCTGTCCGGCTCGACGTTGACGGTCACGTCGCTTGGGCCGCTGGGCGGGGTTGCGACCACCCCGGTGATCAACCGGCCCGAAGTTGCAATCATCGGTCCCAACCGGATTGTCGAGCGCCCGATGTTCGTGCCCGATGGCATGGGCGGCGAGCGGATCGCCAAGCGCAAGCTGATGAATATCTCGATTTCCTGCGATCACCGCGTGGTGGACGGCCACGATGCGGCGAGCTTTGTGCAAGGGATCAAGCGCCTGATCGAAACCCCGGCTCTGTTGCTGGTCGATTGATTGCGGTATGTTGGTAATCGGAGGGATACCGACATTACCCACGATCCGCGTGTTGACGAGTATATCATCAAGGCCGCCGCTTTTGCCCAACCGATCCTAAGTCATGTCCGCGCCTTGGTTCAGCTTGCGTTACCCGAAGCTCAGGAGGGCATGAAGTGGGGCATGCCGCACTTCGTCGTGAAGGGTCGAAACATTGTTGGGATTGCCGCGTTCAAGGCTCACGCTTCAGTCACGATCCACCGGGAGGGTCGCAGCGGGGAAGGGCTGGGCTCGCTCGGCAAGCTGAAGAGCCTCGATGATTTGCCACCGGACGAGGAACTGACAGCACGAATCCGAGGAGCCAGTGCAACGTCTGCCGCGCCCCATTTGCCTAAAGCATCGAAGCCGGATTTGGAGGTGCCACCGGCGCTCGCTGATGCACTTGCTGCGGTGCCGAAAGCGCAAGCGACCTTTGCAGCCTTGGCACCTTCCCACCGTCGCGAGTATATCGAGTGGATCACCGACGCGAAGCGCGATGAGACCCGCGCTAGGCGTGTCGCGCAGGCTGTCGAATGGCTGGCTGATGGCCGCAAGCGGAACTGGAAATACGAGAACAGCTGATCGGGGCGCACAGGCCTCAAACTTTGCCGATATGGCCGTTGACAGCCTGCCAGCCCGGTCCTAATGGCGCTGCTCCACGAGCGGCGGCAGCTTTGCTGCGGTGCTTGCAAGGACACAATGCGCGGGTGTAGCTCAGTCGGTTAGAGCGCCGGCCTGTCACGCCGGAGGTCGCGGGTTCGAGCCCCGTCACTCGCGCCACTTGTTCCCCGGAAAGACTGCCCTCAAGGCCATGATCAGGCGGGCGCCAGAGCGTTTTCCAGTCAGGTGGAATCACCTGACGGTTCGGAAAATGCGTCAAAACAAGAACCTAGGGCGGTTGATCTGGCGCAGCCAGATCGGAAACCGCTCTAGAGTACGCTTACCTTGTCCATCATCGGCAGCGGCATGCCCATGCCGGTCGGGAACTTGGCTCGGTAGGGTGCCTCAAGCATCGCGATGTCCTCGGGCGCGAGCGTGATGTCGAGCGCGGCGACGGCATCGGAAATATGGTCGGGCCGGGTTGCGCCAATGATCGGAGCGGTTACGGCTGGCTTGGTGAAGTGCCATGCGAGAGCAAGGCTCGCCATGGAAACGCGGCGCGCTGCCGCCAGCCCCGCAAGCGCGTCGACCACCGCACGGTCGGCTTCGTCCTCGGCCTTGTATAGCGCCTTGCCGACCCCGTCGGTCTCGCTGCGCACGGTGCTCGCGCCCCAGGGCCGGGTCAGCCGCCCGCGGGCGAGCGGGCTCCACGGGATCACGCCGACGCCTTCGGCTGCGCAGAGCGGGAGCATTTCGCGCTCCTCCTCGCGGTAGAGCAGATTGAGCTGGTTCTGCATCGCTATGAACCGCGTCCAGCCATTGGCCCGCGCCGTCTCCTGCGCCCGCGCAAACTGCCACGCATACATCGAGGACGCGCCGATATAGCGCGCCTTGCCCGCCTTCACGATATCGTGGAGTGCCTCCATCGTTTCGGCAATCGGTGTCACCTCGTCCCAGCGGTGGATCTGGAACAGGTCGACATAGTCCATCCCGAGCCGGGTCAGGCTGTCATCGATCGCCGCGAACAGCGCCTTGCGCGACAGCCCGCCGCAATTGGGCGCATTGCGCCACACGCCGAAAGCCTTGGTGGCGACGACGATCTCGTCACGCCGGGCCATTTCACGCAGCAGCGTGCCGGTGATCTCTTCCGAGGTGCCGCCCGAATAGATGTTGGCGGTGTCGAAGAAGTTGATCCCTGCTTCGAGCGCGGCACGGAAGAAGGGCCGCGCCGCCTCCTCGCCCAGCAGCCAGTCGCCGTGCCAGCCCTTGGAGGTATCGCCATAGGACATGCAGCCAAGGCACAGGCGCGAGACGGAGAGGCCCGATTGGCCAAGGCGGGTGAATTGCATGGCGCATGGCTCCTTGCGCGAAGTCCTACAGCAGTGATGGTGGCGGCTGTAGGAATGTTGGACAAAACTGCGGCTAAAAGGCCGATTTGCAGGTGTGTTTGATCAACTAAACCTCCGTCAGGAGAGGGTCAGCCCGCCGTCAACCACCAGCGTCTGCCCGGTGATGTAGGCCGACAGCCGCGAGGCGAGGAACAGCGCCGCGCCCGCCATATCCTCGGGCGTGCCCATGCGGCGCAGGGGGATGTTCTTGAGGCTCGCTTCGAGGCGTTCGGGGTGCTGGGTGGTCACGCTGGTCAGCTTGGTTGGGACCAGTCCGGGGGCGATCCCGTTGACGCGGATACCGTCCCTTGCCCAGGCCTCGCCCAGCGTCTTGGTCAGGCTCGCCGCGCCAGCCTTGGAGGCGGCATAGGCAGGCGTCCCGATGGTCGATTTGAACGCTGCGACCGAGGAGACGATGATAAGCGCGCCCTTGCTCGCGGCCAGTGCGGGGTGAAAGGCGCGGGCGGCGTCCAT
>JBJTTE010000189.1:0-8631 GCA_046080005.1 Erythrobacter sp. | reverse complement strand
CGCGCCGGAGGGGCCATCATGAGTGATGAATTCAGCGACATCGAAGCCGATGCCGCCTGCGCCCATAATTGCCACCCGTTGGCCGACGCTTGCCGTTCCGCGCAGCACGTCAATGTAGCGCACCACCTTGGCGTGATTGATGCCGGGGACCTCCGGAATGCGCGGCTCGATCCCGGTGGCGATGATGATGTCGTCGTAGCCGCCCGCCAAAAGGTCGTCCGCCGAAACGCGGGTCGACAGACGCAGATCAACCCCATGCTTTTCGATCATCCGGCTGAAATAGCGGAGGGTCTCGTAGAATTCCTCCTTGCCGGGAATGCGCTTCGCGAGGTTGAACTGCCCGCCGATCTCGTCAGCGGCATCAAAAAGTGTGACCTGATGGCCGCGCTCGGCGGCCAGCGTGGCATAGGCGAGGCCTGCAGGCCCCGCGCCGACCACAGCAATCCGCTTTGGGGCCTGGGTCGGAACGAGGGTCAGCTCGGTCTCACGGCAGGCGCGCGCGTTGACGAGGCATGATGTCTCGCGCCGCGTAAAGGTGTGGTCAAGGCAGGCCTGATTGCAGCCGATGCAGGTGTTGATCTCGTCCTCGCGGCCTTCAGCCGCCTTCTTCACCAGATCGGGATCGGCCAGCATCGGGCGCGCAAGCGAGACGAGATCGGCGTCACCGCGCGCCAGCACTGCCTCGGCGACATCGGGCATGTTGATCCGGTTGCTGGTGATGACCGGCACCGAGACTTCCTTGCGCAACCTGCCGGTGACCTGTGCAAAAGCCGCGCGCGGGACCATGGTAGCGATCGTTGGCACGAAGCTTTCATGCCAGCAGAAGTGGGTGGAAATCACGTCGACCCCTTCGGCTTCGAGCCCACGCGCAAGGCTTGCCACCTCGTCCCACGCCAAGCCGCCTTCGAGCATGTCCATCGCCGAGATGCGGAAGATGACGATAAAGTCAGGGCCAACTGCCGCGCGGGTCCGGCGCACCACTTCAAGCGGGAAGCGCATCCGGTTCTCCCACGATCCGCCCCATTGGTCGGTGCGCAGGTTGGTCCTTTCGACGAGGAAAGTGGAGATCAGATAGCCCGCCGAGCCGATGATCTCGACCCCGTCATAACCGGCCTCCTGTGCCAGCGCCGCACACCGCGCGAAGGCGTCGATCTGTTCCTCGATCCCGGCCTCGTCGAGCTCGTTCGGTGCGAAGCGGCCAATGCGCGATTTGACAGCGGAAGGGGCGACCGCCTCGGGCACCCCGGCGAGCGGCCCTGAATGGAGGATCTGCATGCAGATCTTAACCTCGGGGTCAGCGGCATGGACAGCCGTCGTCACCTCGCGGTGCATGGCGACCTCGTCGGGGCCAGTGAGCTTGGCGCCGTAGCCGCCCGTCGCATGCGGCGAAATGCCGCCGGTGATGATCATGCCAACGCCGCCGTTCACGCGCTCGACAAAATAGGCGGCAAGGCGTTTGGCAGGCTCGGGGCCGTCTTCGAGGCCCGTGTGCATCGAGCCCATGATGATGCGGTTCTTCACCACCTGCGAGCCGATCTGCAGCGGGTTGAAGATGTGCGGGTAACGGGGGTGAGTCATGGTCATTTCTGGCCTTTAGTCGGAGGTGTAATTGGGTTTGCGCTTTTCCAGAAAGGCACGCATGCCTTCGGCGAAATTGGGGCTGGCTGCTGTCATCAGCTGATTGCGATTCTCGATCGCCATCGCCGCTTCTAGGCTGGCGGCGTCGACCGCCATGTTGAGACCTTCTTTGGTCATCCTGAGACCCATCGGCGAGGCGGCGAGCATGTCATCAACATAGGTCTGCGCCGCAGCGGCGAGCTCATCGTCAGGGACCACTTCGCTCACCAGCCCGGTGGCTAGGGCGCGGCGCGCCTCGATGAAGCGCCCGGTCAGCATCAGCTCGGACGCGACCGAAACCCCCACAAGTCGGGGCAGAAAATAGCTCACGCCCATGTCGCAGGCAGAAAGGCCCAGGCGGATGAAGGCCGCATTCATCCGCGCGCTTTCACCGGCGATGCGGATGTCGGAAGCGAGTGCGAAGGCGAAACCGCCCCCGCAGGCCGCCCCATGCACCAGCGCAATGATCGGCTGCGGGCAGCGCCGCATCTTGATGTAAACGTCGGCGAGGAAGCCCTGAAAGCCGAAACCGCCGCCAAACGGTATCGCATCTGGATCGCGGACGGCGTGATCCTTGATATCGAGCCCTGCGCAAAACGCCCGGCCTGCGCCGCGCATCACCACGATGCGGGTCGCGCGATCATGATAGAGCGCGCCGAAATAGTCATTGAGCTCGCCCACCATTTCGACCGAAATGGCGTTGAGCGCGTCCGGCCGATTGAGCGTCACCCAATCGGTCTCTCCCCGTTTCTCGACCGTGATCGTGTTGTACTGCCCCGGCATCCCGGTCTCTGTCGCCCTTGATCCTGCGGCTAGCGCCCGAAGCGGTTGCTCGCCCTAATTTGCGCAGGCGTGTAGCGAGCGGAAACGACTTGTTGCTCTAGCAATTCGCCTAGGTGCATTTTGCGCGCCAAGGCCCCTTAGAGGCCGTTTCGAAATGGGTTGAGCGGCTGAGGTTGCTGTGATTCCGGGGGTTTTGCAGACAACCTGGAGATTATGATGTGGACCCCGGCGCGATCGAACCGGGGCAGAAAGTCGTGATTGTCGATGACCTGATCGCCAACGGAGGAACAGCGCTGGCCTCGGCGGAATTGCTGCGCAAGGCGGGAGCGGTGGTCGAACAGGCGCTGTTCGTGATCGACCTGCCCGACCTTGGCGGGGCGGACCGGCTGCGGGAGGCGGGGATCACAGTGAGCGCCTTGATGGCATTCGAGGGCGACTGACACAACCTCACCTAACCCCGCCGGCCGCGCGATGTTTCACGTGAAACACCGTTGCCACCGGGGGTCTAGCGCGCGCTAAACAGGGTCTAACCGGGGTCTGACGGGGGTCTAAAGGCGAGCAAACACGCGCTAGCACCGACCTGAAATCATCACGCTTTTCCGCGCAACCGGGAACCGGCACCCACGCGCCCCTCTCACCAAGCCCGCCGCTCCGGTTTCAGTTGTGCTGATCTCTCCCCCTCGTCTATGCCGCAGGGGGGAGGCTCATCCGCAGCCGGTCACCGGACCTGCCCTGGCGAAAGGACGAAAGAGGCCAAAGATGCCGATGGGCCTGACGCTGCTGACCCTTGCCGCGCTTCCGTTTCTCGCCGCACTCGCCATCGCGCTGCTGCACGGCGCGCCGCGTGCGATGCATTCAGGCATTGCCGGTGCCGCCAGCGCGGCGGGCCTAGCCCTCCTCGCCAGCCTCGCCGCTCCGGTGCTCGAAAGCGGCACGCCCGCTTCGGCGAGCTGGCAATGGGTGCCCGCGCTCGGTCTCGATCTCACCCTGATGGTCGATCCGCTGGGCTGGATGTTCGCCCTCCTGATCCTCTGGATCGGCCTCCTCGTGATCCTCTTCGCCCACGCTTACCTCTACAAGGACGAGGATACGGGCCGCTTCTTCGCCAGCCTGATGCTGTTCCAGGGCGCGATGCTGGGGATCGTCATCGCCGGGAATGTGCTGCTGCTGCTGATCTTCTGGGAGCTGACCAGCCTCGCCTCCTTCCTCCTGATCGGCTTCTGGCAGCATAAGCCCGAAGCTTGGCAGGGCGCGCGCATGGCGCTGGCAGTGACAGGGGGCGGGGGCCTCGCGCTGATTGGGGGGATGGTGCTGCTTGGGATGGCGGCGGGCAGCTTCGACCTTGCGACGATCCTCACGCGCGGCGCACAGGTGCAGGCCTCTCCGCTTTATCCGGCGATCCTTGGGCTGATCCTGATCGGCTGCTTCACCAAGTCCGCGCAGTTTCCGTTCCACTTCTGGTTGCCCCACGCGATGGCCGCGCCCACCCCGGTGAGCGCCTATCTCCACTCGGCGACGATGGTGAAGGCGGGCGTCTTCCTGCTCGCCCGCCTGTGGCCGGTGCTGGCGGGGACCGAGGCCTATACCACCATCGTCACCAGCGTCGGCCTGACCACAATGCTGCTCGGCGCGGGCGTGGCGCTGTTCCGGCATGATCTCAAAAGCATCCTTGCCTATTCAACCATCTCCGCACTCGGCATGCTGGTGATGCTGCTCGGCTTCAGCCAACAGGCCGCAGCGATGGCGGCGGTGCTGCACATCCTCAACCATGCGGCGTTCAAGGCCGCGCTGTTCTTGAGCGCCGGGATCGTCGAGCATGAGAGCGGGACGCGCGATATCCGCCAGCTTGGCGGGCTGGCCAAGGCGATGCCGATCACGGCGCTGATCGCCACCCTTGCCGCTGCCTCGATGGCGGGCCTGCCGCCGCTGGGCGGGTTTATCTCGAAAGAGCTGATGCTCTACCAGACCCCCAAGCTGGCGCTGCTGGGCATCCCATGGCTGCTGCCGCTGCTGGCGACAATCGGCGCGGCGCTCTCGGTCGGCTACGCGCTGCGCCTCGCCGTGCACCTGTTTTTCGGACGCCCGCGCGATCCCGAAGCTTTCGCGCGCGCGCATGATCCAGGCATCGGCATGTGGGGCGGGCCTGCGGTCCTCACCACATGCGCGGTCCTGCTCGGACTGGTCCCGATGATGCTCGCCGCGCCGCTGGTCAGAGCCGTGACGGGGGCAGTGACAGGCGGCGCGCCCCAGCCGGTCGAACTGGCACTATGGCACGGGGTCAATATCGCGCTGATCCTCAGTCTGGTGGCCATCGTCATCGGGGCGCTGTTGCTGTGGCAGCATCGCGCGCTGCTTGCTGTATGGGAGAGCGCAAAGCTCCCCGATGCCAAGCGGATGTTCGAGGGCGCACTCGCCTTTGCCGATCATGGGGTGCGCAAGGCAATTGTCGCGCTCCATACCCCCTCGCTCCAGCGGATGCTGCTGGCGAGCTTTGCCACTATCGCGCTGTTGGTGATGGATGGCGTCCAGGCGGGCGGTAGCCTGACGGGTAGTCGCGCGCTCACCCCCGCACCGCTTGTCGCCCTTGTCCCTTGGGCGATGCTGATCGCGGCGAGCGCGGCAGTGCTGCTGGATTCGCGCAATCGGCTGCGGATGCTGGTCTATGTCAGCGTCATTGGCCTGGTGGTGTGTCTCAGCTTTGTGGTCTTCTCCGCCCCCGATCTCGCGCTGACGCAGATCTCGGTCGAGGTGGTGACTGTCCTGCTGCTGCTGCTCGCGCTCAACCTCCTGCCCAAAGAGCCGCCGCAGCTCTCCGCGCCCTCGCGCAAGGTGCGCGATGCAGGACTGGCGCTTACGCTCGGCGCCATCATGGGCGGGCTGGCCTGGGCGATGCTCACCCGCGCGCCGGGACCGAGCATTGCCGCCTATCACATCGCCAATGCCAAGCCGGAAGGCGGCGGGACCAATATCGTCAACGTCATCCCCGTCGATTTCCGCGCCTTCGACACGCTTGGCGAGATCATCGTGCTCGGCATCGCCGGGCTCGGCATCTTCGCGCTGCTCGATACCGCCACGCTCGGCAAGGCCGGCGCGCGGCTGCGGGCGTGGCGCGAGGACATGCCGCACTCGCCCGAGCGCCATCCGATGATGCTGGTTGCCGCGAGCCGGATCATCCTGCCGCTCACGCTGACAGTTGGCATCTACCTGTTCCTGCGCGGCCATAATCAGCCGGGCGGGGGGTTCATCGCGGCGCTGGTGGTGGCGATCGCCTTCCTGGTGCAATATCTCGCCGCCGGGTTCGACTGGTCGGACAAGCGCCTGCCCTTTGGCGAGCATCAGCTGATCGGCTGGGGCGTGCTGGTGGCGATGGCGACGGGGCTGGGGGCGATGGCGCTCGGCCTGCCCTTCCTCACCTCGTGGTTTGACTATTTCAGCCTGCCGCTGATCGGCAAGTTCGAGCTCGCCAGCGCGATGCTGTTCGATACCGGCGTGTTCCTGACGGTGCTCGGGGCGGTGATGCTGGCGCTCGCGCAATTGAGCCATATTGGCAAGCGCGCTGCCCGCGCTGCTGCGCCTCCCGATGGGGAGCCGGGGCCATGAGCTACGAATTCCTCGTGGCCAGCGCGATCGGCGTGCTCGTGGCCGGCGGCGTGTTTCTGGCGCTGCGCGCGCACCTTTCAGGTGGTGCTCGGGCTGACGCTGATCTCCTATGCGGTGAACCTTTTCCTGTTCGCATCGGGCAGGCTGGTGCTGGGCCGCCCGCCGATCTGGGACAAGGCGGTGGATCAATATACCGATCCGCTGCCCCAAGCCCTGGTGCTGACCGCGATCGTCATCACCTTCGGCATGACCGCCTTTGTCGTGATCCTCGCGCTGCGCAGCTTCCTTGAAACCGGGAGCGATCATGTCGATGGGGCGACACTGCCCGGGGATGATCAGGATGGGCTGGCAGACGGCGAGGAGCCGCGCGGATGAGCCTTGCCGATCATCTGCCGATCCTGCCGATTGTGATCCCCGCGCTGGCCGGGCCTTTCGCGCTGCTGGTGATGCGGCGGCGCAAGGCCCTGGGGATCGCGATTTCGCTGATCTCGTGCCTTGCGATGCTGGCGACGGCCTTGGCGGTGATGGCCGTGGTGAGCGAAGGGACGATCCTCTCCTATGCCGTGGGCGCATGGCCCGCACCCTTCGGGATCGTGGTGGTGGCGGATCGGCTGACGGGCCTGATGCTGGTGCTGACCTCCGTGCTGGCGCTGATTGCGCTCACGCACGCGGTGCTGACCCGCGCGGACCGCAAGGGCTGGCATTTCCACCCGCTGTTCCAGTTCCAGCTGATGGGGCTGAACGGCGCATTCCTGACCGGCGACTTGTTCAACCTCTTCGTCTTTTTCGAGGTGCTTCTGATCGCCTCCTATGGCCTGATGCTGCACGGGCAGGGGGCAGCGCGGCTGAAGGCGGGGGTGCAATATGTGGTGGTGAACCTCGTCGGTTCCTCGCTGTTTCTGATCGCGCTGGGGCTGCTCTATGCGCTGACCGGAACGCTCAACATGGCCGACATGGGCCCGCGCGTGGCCGAGGTTCCGACGCAGGATCAGGGCCTGCTGCGGATTGCCGGGCTGCTGCTGACAAGCGTGTTCGCTCTGAAGGCCGCGCTGGCGCCGCTGCACCTGTGGTTGCCGCGCACCTATGCGGCCTCGACCCCGGCGGTGGCCGCACTGTTTGCGGTGATGACCAAGGTCGGGGTCCATGCGCTGATCCGGGTGGTGCCGCAGGTCTTCGGCGACGGTGCAGGCGCGGCGGCGTGGGTCCCTGCTCTCTGGCTCTACCCCGCCGCACTGGTCAGCGCCTGTATCGGCTTTGCAGGGGTGTTCACTGCGAGGGGCATAGCAGAGCAGGCGGCTTACGCCGTGATCGGATCGACCGGCACGCTGTTGGTGGCAGTCTCCGGGTGGAGCGCGGCGAGCCTTGGCGCAGCGCTCTATTACCTCGTGCACTCGACACTGGCAGGAGCGGCGCTGTTTCTGGTGGCCGATGTAATCGCGCGGCGGCGCGGGAGCTATGGTGATACCGCGCATGCTGGCCCGGCCTTTGTGGGGCGCGGAGCGGCGGCGCTGCTGTTTATGGCGGCGGCGATTGCCGCAACCGGCCTCCCGCCGCTTTCGGGCTTCATCGGCAAGCTCCTGATCCTCAAGGCGGTCGCGCAGCTGCCCGATTGGGGCTGGGCGTGGAGTGTGATCCTGCTGACGACGCTGATCGCGGTGGTCGGCTTTGCCCGCAGCGGGAGCGCGGTGTTCTGGAAGGTGGCCGAGGGGGATGCCCCAGCTGAACCGACCTCCGCCCCGCGCGCCGATTTCGCCGGGCCGGTCATCGCGCTGGTGCTGCTTGCCGCGCTCTCGGTCGGAGCAGGTCCGGCGAGCGCCTATGCTGACGCTGCCGCCGCGCAGGTGCTCGATCCGGCGCAGAGTGCGACTGCGGTTTTGAAGCGGGGCGAGAGATGATCGCCCGCCTGCTTCCCCATCCCGGCCTGTCCGCGCTGCTGGTGGCGCTGTGGGTGGTGATGGTCAATGACCTCACCTTCGGCACGCTGTTTCTGGGGCTGGTGTTCGGGGTGCTGGTCCCGCTCTTCACCGCGCCGTGGTGGCCCGGCCGCCCGCATCTGCGCCTGCGCCCCGCGCTGGCCTATGCCGGGCTGGTGGTGTGGGACATCATCCTCGCCAATTTCCAGGTCGCCGCGATCATCCTGTTCAAGCCGGTGCGGGACTTGAGGCCCGCATGGCTGACGATCCCGCTCGAGCTTGCCAGCCCCGAGGCGATCACGGTGTTTGCCGGCACGATCAGCCTCACCCCCGGCACGGTCTCGGCCGATGTCTCCGCCTGCGGCAAGTTCCTGCTGGTTCACGCGCTCCACGCGCCCGATCCCGCCGCCGAAGTCGCCAAGGCCAAGGCCCGCTATGAGGCGCGGCTCAAGGTGATTTTCGCATGATCGGCGCGGTGCTCGAAGCAGCGATTACCTTCGGCTTTGCCGCGCTCGGGCTGGCGCTGGCGATGAACCTGTGGCGGCTGGTGCGCGGGCCGGGGGTCGCTGACCGTATCCTTGCGCTCGACACGATGGTGATCAATGTCATCGGATTGATCGTGCTCACCGGGGTGTCGGGCGGCAGCGGCACATCCTTCGAGGCAGCGCTGCTGCTGGCGATGGTCGGCTTTGTCGGCACCATCGCCTTTGCCAAGTTC
>JBJTTE010000188.1:0-4910 GCA_046080005.1 Erythrobacter sp. | reverse complement strand
ACTTTCGAAACCGACTCTAAAACCACCATCCACCCCCGAGCACGGCTAAGGCCAAAACCACGCATCCAACGGTGTCGTCATTGCCTGACATCAATACCCCCCTGAAATTCAGTTTGTGATCATACAGAAATGCACGCTGGTCTAGGGGGTCATTCAGGTGGTTTGAGGAAACCTCGAAAGCCAAAGCGCGTGCCGTTTCAGGGAGCGATTATGGGAACAATCGGCCTATCACCAAAAAAATGTCTTCATATCAACGGGAACTGGCGGAGACGGAGGGATTCGAACCCTCGGTACCCTGATAGAGTACGGTTCCTTAGCAGGGAACTGGTTTCAGCCACTCACCCACGTCTCCGGGTCTTAGCATTGGCTGCGAGCGGCGCGCTATAATCGGCCCTAGGGCGAGCGGCAAGGTGGCTTGGCGAAAAAAGCCGTCCGCTCCCCTGCCCCAGTGGTTCTGCGCCCATTCAGCCTTGGCTGGCTAGGTGCACAAACGGCTCGTCGCAAAACGGATTCGTCCTAGCGCCGGGCGGTTGCAGGCTTGAAGGGAAGCGATTCTCTTGCACTGCCTAAAGAACCGGGGCTGACAGGTCGCTGCGAAAGGCTGCATGATGAGCAAGATGATCGCCCGCTTTACTGATGTTCGTCGCCACCTTGGGGCGCTGATGCTGGCCGGCCTTGCAACGCTGGCGCTCGCGGAGCCTGCGGCTGCGCAGGACATGGAGACCTTCGATCCCGATGCGGCCTTCAGCCAATCGAACGGCGCAGAAGCGATCGATGCCGATCTCGCTGCTCCGCAAGCCGGCTCTGGAACTGCGCCTGCAACTGCGGCTGCCCCTGCAGCTATGCCGAACGCCACGGTCGACAACACCTTCGGTGATTTTGCCGCACCGGCTGCAAGCGATGCCCCGCTGCCTGTCGAACAGGCCCCCATGCCCGCCATGGCTGCGGCTGCCACGCCTGCAGCTGCCGGACAAACCTATGGCGAGGATGATCTTATCGGTGCGGCGGAAGGCGTATTCGGCAAGGGCGCCGAGGGCCTGGCCAAGCTAATCGAGGACCTGCTCAAGAAGCAGGGCGAACCCAATGGCTATATTGTCGGGCGCGAGGCCGGCGGGGCGTTCATTTTCGGCGCGCGCTATGGCTCGGGGACGCTCCATCACAAGGTCGAAGGCGAGCAGAAGGTCTACTGGACCGGGCCATCGGTCGGCTTTGATGCCGGGGCCAATGCCGCCAACACCTTCGTGCTCGTCTACAATCTCTATGACAGCGAGGATCTGTTCAAGCGCTACCCCGCCGGCGAAGGGCAGGCCTATCTCGTGGGCGGGTTGAACGCGAGCTATCTGCGCCGCGGGAATGTCGTGCTGATCCCGATCCGGGTCGGCGCGGGGCTGCGGCTCGGGATCAACGCGGGCTACATGAAATTCTCCAAGCAACAGCGCTGGCTGCCGTTCTGATCCGGGGTATTTTCGCCGCCAGCTGCCAAAAGCCGGTTGCGGTGGCTGCGCGCGCGGGCCATGCGCGCGGGCATCATGATTGACCGACTCAGCCCCCAGGCGCCCGATGCGCTGCTCGCCCTGATCCGCCTCCACGCTGCCGATCCGCGCGCCGACAAGATCGACCTCGGCGTCGGCGTCTACCGCACCGAGGCAGGCGTGACCCCGGTGTTCGCGGCGGTCAAGGCGGCGGAGCAGGTGCTGGTCGATACGCAGGACAGCAAGTCCTATCTCGGCCCCGAGGGCGATATGGGCATGGTCACCGCGCTGATGCCCTATATCTTCGGAGCGGCTGACCCCACCATGGGCGGACGCGTGGCGGGGATGCAAACCCCGGGCGGCACCGGCGCGGTGCGGCTGGCGCTGGGATTGGCGCAGAAGGCAGGGGTGCGCCGGGTCCATATGGGCGTGCCGAGCTGGCCCAACCATGCGCAGATCCTCGCCGATCTCGGCCTGGAACTCGCGCCGTTCGATCATGCCACACCGCACGGTGAGGCGAACCTCGATGCGGTGCTCGCGGCGATCAAGGGTGCGGCGGCTGACGACGCGGTGCTGCTCCATGCCTGCTGCCATAACCCCACCGGGATCGACTACACGCCCGACCAATGGGCCGCGATCACCGAGGCCTTTGTCGCTTCGGGCACCTTCCCGATCATCGATTCCGCCTATCAGGGCCTTGGCTACGGCATGGAAGAGGATGTCGCGGGCATGCGCTTGCTGCTCTCGCGGGTGCCTGAAGCCTTTATCGCCCATTCCTGCGACAAGAACTTCGGCCAGTATCGTGACCGGGTCGGGGCGTTCTATGTGATGGCAGCCGATCCGGGCGCGCTCGATACCGCTTTCTCCAACGCCAACGCACTGGCCCGCGCGGGCTGGTCAATGCCGCCCGATCACGGCGGGGCGGTGGTGCGGATCATCCTCAATGACGCCGCGCTGATCGCGCAGTGGCAGGCCGAGCTCGATGACATGCGCGCGCGGATGCGCGGGGTGCGCGCGGCGCTCGCAGCAGCGGGCCGGGTCGGCCGGATCGACCTCACGCCGCTCGGCACGCAGAGCGGGCTATTTGCGATGCTGCCGGTCACCAAGGACGAGGTGACCACGCTGCGCGAAGAGCACGGGATCTACATGGCTGCCTCGGGCCGGATCAACATCGCCGGGCTAACCAGCGCCAATCTGCCCAAGTTTATCGCCGCGCTAGCCGCGGTGGCAGGCTGAAAGGATCGCGCCGCGATGCTTGACCGCCAGCCGACATTGGCAGGCGAGCATGTTCGTCTTCGCCCCTTACGCCCGGAGGACTGGGACGCGCTCTTCGCAGTCGCGTCCGACCCGCAGGTCTGGGCGCAGCACCTCGCGCATGACCGCTGGCAGGAGCGCGTATTCCGCCCCTTCTTTGAAGACGCGCTGGCAAACCAGGTGGCGCTCGACGCTGTAACCGGCGCGACGATCGGCTCGTCGCGCTTTCAGGGGCTCGACGAGGCCAATGGCGGCTCGGTCGAGATTGGCTGGACCTTCCTCGCGCGCTCGCATTGGGGCGGGCGCTGGAACCATGAGATGAAGCGGCTGATGCTCGCCCACGCGCTGGCAGGCGTGGCGGAGGTGCGCTTTCTGGTGGGCGAGACCAACACCCGCTCGCGCCGCGCGCTCGAAAATATCGGCGCGAAGCTGACTGACCGGCGTAACAGCGCATGATGGTGGATGGGGCAATGATCCTGCACCTCACCTACGCAATCACCCGGGAGGGCTTTGCGACGGGGCCGCTGGCGGTTTGATCGCGATGACGGTGCCCGGCGACCGGGCGCGCTCGGGATCAGGCCGGGCGGACGATTGCTGTCCGCAATTGGCATAGCATTGCGGTCATGCCGCAACGAACTCAGGCGGAAGATTGCGCCGAGAACACGCGGGCCTCGTTCGGGCGCAAGGCCATCGTCACCATCGCCAGGGCCAAGGCGATCAGGAGATGATAGGCATGCCACGCGGTCGCCTCCGAAAGCCATGGTGCGCGGCGGATCAACAGCACGTTGGCAAGCAGGAGGGCAAAGCCGGTTGGGGCGAGCCAGCCTGACCCGTTCCTTATGCCGCGCCAGAGCGTTGTCAGCAGCGCGGTGACCCCTGCAAGCACGAAGAGCGGCGCGATCAGGGCGGGTGCAAAGACCGCGAGCGCGCCAGCGAGAACCAGCAAGGCAACCGTGATCGGAAGATCGCCACGGCCTCCGCCTCGACGGAGACAAGCAATCGCCAGTGCCGCGGCGCCGGCGAGACCCAAGACCGTTGAAGCAGTCGCGTGCGCCAACGCCAGCTCGGCTTGTAGCCCCGCGCTGAACCGCACGACTCCGATGGCCGCCGCAATCCCGAAACAGGCCATGGCAAAGGCGGGCAAAGTCAGCCGCGTTTGCGACAAGGCGATCACGCCCCAGATCGCGACCAGCACAATCGCTGCATCGGACAGCGCGTAGTGGGCTGGCATCACGCCTGTTCGAGCTCTGCTGTTGGCGTCTTGGGCGGCAACAGGCCCGCAGCCCGCTTGATGTCCTCGGAACTCAGCCGCGATCCGTCATGGCTCCAGCCGGGAGGGGCGAAGACATAGCAAAGCCGCTGCCACAGGATCAGCCCGCGCTGGCTCGCATCCTTGGCAATGCCGACATATTCATGCGTCAGGATCGTGATCGGATTATAGGTGTCGAGATTCTTGACCAGCCCGAAATCAACCGGTTCGGCGCGATCCTCCTCGACAAAGGTCCCGAACATCCGATCCCAGATGATCAGCGTGCCTGCATAATTGGCATCGAGATATTGGGCATTGCGCCCGTGATGCGCGCGGTGATGGCTGGGGGTGTTGAAGATGAACTCGAACCAGCGCGGCATCCGGTCGATCGCCTGCGTGTGGAGGAAGAACTGGTAGGTCGCATTGAGCACACCGCAGAAGATCACCAGCACCGGATCAAAGCCAATCAGGATCAGCGGGATCTTCAGCAGCATCGTGCCGGTGAAATGCTTCGTCCAGCTCTGCCGCAGCGCGATCGGCATGTTGAAATTGGTCGAGCTGTGATGGACGACGTGCATCGCCCAGCCCCAGCGGACGCGGTGGCAGATGCGGTGATGCACATAGAAGCGCAGATCATCGAGAATGAAGCACAGCACAAACGCCCACCAGGTGTTGGGAATGTCGGCGATGGCAAAAGGGGCAACACCGAACAGCGCGGCGGTGGTGATGAAGGCGAAGATCGCGTTCACCGGATCGCTTGCCAGCCCGAGAAAGATCGACAGCAGCGAATCCTTCAGCGGAACCGAGCCCTTGCGGCGCAGGACGCCAATCGCGATCAATTCCAGCACAACCCCCGCGCCAAAGGCGGCAAGTGTGATCACCACCCAATTCTGGGCCATGAATTGATCGACGGTCATCGGCTCCTCTCGCTCTTT
>JBJTTE010000187.1:0-3905 GCA_046080005.1 Erythrobacter sp. | reverse complement strand
TCGCCCCGGCTGGTCTGCTCGACCACCACTGGCACCAGCGCGCCGGTCAGCGGATCACGGGTGAACTGACCTTGGGTGCCGTAGGTTTCGTGGGTGTTGCCGAACAGATCGATCATGAGACGTGGGTATCCTTCGTGGGTTCCGAGAAGGCTATGTCGGAGGCTGGGGGGCAATTTCAAGGGCGTTTACCATGGCCTGTGTGAATTGCCTGCGGACAGGCAAGCGGGGCTGTCGACGTTTTGCCTCTTGAGCCGCAGCGCGCTCGTGGCAAACGCGTAAGCCATGAACCATACCCTTCGCGCCCACACGGCCCTCGCTCTCCTGCTCGCCACCTTGCCAAACCCGGCGTTCGCGCAATCGCAAAGCCCGCCCGCGCCGGCGCCTGCAGCGGATCGTGCGGCAGTCACTGAACTTCTGGCTGCGGACGAGTATATCCTGCGCATCCAGGCGCTCGACGATGCTGGCCCGCGCATCAATGCGGTGATCGAATATGATCCCGCCGCCCCGGTCAAGGCGCGCCAACAGCTTGGCACTGGCCCGCTGCGCGGACGCACCGTGCTGGTCAAGGACAATGTCGAAACCGCCGATTGGCCGACCACTGCGGGGAGCCTCGCGCTCAAGGACAATGCCACAGACCGCGATGCGCCGCTGATTGCTCTGCTCCGCCAAAACGGCGGCGTGGTGCTGGGCAAGACCAACCTGTCCGAATGGGCCAATATTGGCTCTGGCCGCTCGACCAGCGGGTGGAGTGCGGTGGGCGGGCTGACGCGCAACCCCTACGCGATCGACCGCAACAGCTGCGGATCGTCGAGCGGGAGCGGCGCAGCGATTGCGGCGGGCTTTGCCTGGGCCGCGATCGGCACCGAGACCGACGGCTCGATCTCCTGTCCCGCTTCGGTGAACGGTCTGGTTGGTTTCAAGCCGAGCGTCGGGATCGTCAGCCGCACCCATGTGGTTCCGATCTCAAGCACGCAGGACACCGCCGGGCCGATGGCAAAGACGGTGCATGATGCCGCGCTGCTGCTCACCGCCATCGCCGGGCCGGACCGCGCCGATCCGGTGACATTTGAGGCTAAGCGGGTGGCGGATTACACCGCCGGACTCGATACGGCATCGCTCAAGGGCGTGCGGATCGGGGTGCTGCGCGGCGCAATCGGGAGCCGCAGCGACGTCAAGGCACTGTTCGAGGCAGCGCTGGCTGACCTCACCCGCGCGGGCGCAGTGCTGGTCGATGTCGAATACCAAGCCCCCGGCGAGCTGTGGCAGGCCTCGCTCCCGGTCTTGCTGTATGAGCTGCGGGTCGAGATGGACAAATACCTCGCGGCCCGGTCAGGCACCGGCGGACCGCGCTCGCTTGCCGATGTGATCGCTTTCAACACCGCCCATGCCGAACAGGAAATGCGCTGGTTCGGGCAGGAATTGTTCGAACAGGCGCTTACCACCACCGACGCGCAGGCCTATGCCAAGAACCTCGCCACCTTGCGCCGCCTGACGCGGGCCGAAGGGATCGACAAGCTGCTCGCCGACCACACAGTCCGCTTCCTCGTCGCCCCTACCACCGGACCGGCATGGACCAGTGACCTCGTCAACGGCGACAATTTCAGCGGGCAGATCGGCGCGGGCTCTCTCGCGGCGATCGCAGCCTACCCGCACCTGACGGTGCCAATGGGCGGGATCGAGGGGCTGCCGGTGGGCCTCAGCATCATGGGCGGCCAGTGGCAGGACCATGACGTGCTAAAGGCAGGCGCGGCCTACGAAAAGGCGCGGACAGCCAAGCTGCCCGCGCCCACATTCCGTCCGTGGCGTCCGGCGGGGGAATAATCCCCGCCGAGGGACCGATTACTTCTTCGCCGCAACCTTCTTCGCGGGAGCCTTCTTGGCGGCGGGCTTGTCTTCAGCTGGAGCCGCTGCGGCCTTCTTCGCCGGGGCCTTCTTGGCAGGCTTGGCTTCGGCAGCGGGTGCGTCCTCAGCAGCGGCTTCCTTCTTCGCCGGGGTCTTCTTCTTGGCAGCAGCCTTCTTCGGCGCGGGGGCGGCCTCGGCGGTCTCCTCCGCCTCGATCGCGGCCTGCAGTTCCTCGACCGTCACTTCACGCTCGGTGACCTCGGCCTTGTCGAACAGGAAGTCGACGACCTTGTCCTCATAGAGCGGAGCACGCAGCTGGGCGGCAGCCATCGGCTCGGTCTGGATGTATTGGACAAAGCGCTCGCGGTCCTCGCTGCGGTACTGCATCGCCGCCTGCTGGATGAGCATGCTCATCTCCTGCTGGGTCACTTCGACGCCATTGGTCTGGCCGATTTCCGACAACAGCAGGCCCAGACGCACGCGGCGCTCGGCGATGGACCTGTAATCGCCCTTCTCGTCCTCGATCTGCGTGGGCGCGGCAGCCGGATCCTCTTCATTGGCGGCTTCCTGCTGAAGCTGCGCCCAAATCTGCTCGAACTCGGCCTCGACCATCGAGCCTGGCACTTCAAAGCTGTGGCCAGCCGCGAGCTGATCAAGCAGCGCGCGCTTCATCTGGGTGCGGGTCAGGCCAGCCGTCTGCTGTTCGAGCTGACCCTTCATGATCTCGCGCAGCTTTTCGAGGCTGTCGAGCCCGAGGCTCTTGGCGAAATCTTCATCAAGCGTTGTTTCGGTCTCGACCTTCACCGCCTTCACCGTGACATCGAAGGTCGCTTCCTTGCCAGCGAGATTATCGGCCTGATAGTTCTCCGGGAAGGTGACGGTGATGGTCTTGTCCTGACCGGTCTTCACGCCCACGAGCTGGTCTTCAAAGCCCGGAATGAAGGTGCCCGAACCAAGCACCAGCGCCGCATCTTCCGCCTTGCCGCCGTCAAACTCGACCCCGTCGAGCTTGCCGACAAAGTCAATAATCAGCTGGTCGCCATCCGCTGCCTTCTTGGTCTTGGCGGCGTCCTTGTAGCTCTTGTTCTGTGATGCGATGTTGCCGAGCGCTTCGTCGATCTGAGCGTCGGTTACCGGAACCACCAGACGCTCAAGCTTGAGGCCTTCGGTGCTCGGTGCTTCAATGGTCGGCAGCACTTCGAGGCTGACGGTGATCGCGGCATCCTTGCCCTGTTCGTAGTCCTCGTTGAGGTCCACTTCCGGCTGCATCGCCGGACGCAGCGCCTCGTCACGGATCAACTTGTCGACCGACTCGCGGATCGTATCATTGACCACCTGGCCGTGCAGCGCTTCGCCGTGCATCTTCTTGGCGAGGTTGGCGGGCACCTTGCCGGGACGGAAGCCGGGCATGCGCACCTGCGGGGCAACCTTCTTGATCTCGGCATCGATCTTGGCCGAAAGCTCAGCTCCGGTGATCGTGATCAGATAGGCGCGCTTGAGCCCTTCGTTGACAGTCTGCTTGGTCTGCATGGGAACTGGTCTGAAGCCTTCTTGATGAGAATTCTGTGAGTACGAACGTGTGTCGGGGCGAATTGGTGCGGGCGAAGGGACTCGAACCCCCACATCTTGCGATGCCAGAACCTAAATCTGGTGCGTCTACCAATTTCGCCACGCCCGCACGCACGAACGAAGCCGCGCGGGAAGCGATGGCCCCCCGCGCGTATTGGAGAGCGCCTTTATCCCCCCCAGACCAAAAGGGCAAGTGCAACGCGCTTGCCATGGAACGTGGCAAGGAACTTGCCGGGGACCTTGCCGAGGACCTTGAAGGCCAAGCAAAGCCCCGATAAGGGCGCGCGCATGAGCGAAGAAACCCCCGAAGCTGGCCCCGAGACCGCCGCTGGCGCAGACACGCCGCCCGATCACCTGTCGGTCAAGCCATGCATCCCCCATTTCGATGGCTAGAAGCTCCAGCGCGGGGTCGGCATCCGGTTCACGGACCGGGTCCGCACCGATATCGAAGAATATTCGATCTCCGAAGGCTGGGTGCGGGTGCAGGCGGGCAA
>JBJTTE010000186.1:0-7228 GCA_046080005.1 Erythrobacter sp. | reverse complement strand
CGAGATATTGCGCGTCCTCCCAGACATACATCCCGTCCCGCTCCGGCCCCTCGCCCGCGATGCTGCCGGTGTCGCCCACGCCATACCAGTCATAGGCCTTGGCCCCGTGCCATGCGGCCTCGGTCGAAGCACGGTCCTCGGTGCCGAGGTGGCCGATGATCATGCGGATGTTGATCTTGTCGAACAGCCCCTCGGCCTCTGCGGTTTCGGCGAGTTTCCTGATGTAGTCGACAAAGCCGACAATCGCGGTGACGCCGAAGTCCGCCATCAGGCGCACCTGGTTGACCGAGCGGGTCTCGATCCCCGTGCCGGCGGAGAGGAACACCGAGTTGGTGAAGTGGGTCACCGCCTCGCGGATGTAATGCCCGCCGTTGATCATGCCGTGGCCATAGACCGAGTGCACCACGTCGGTCGGCTCCAGCCCCATCCAGCGATACATCCGGCCCACCAGCAGATTGCCGACCTCGCGCCCCTTGGGCCCGAAGATCAGCGTCTGCGGCTTGCCGGTGGTGCCGGAGGTGGTGTGGAAGATGGTGGGCGCGCGGGTTTCGGGCGCGCCCATGCCGGCAAAATCGCCGAAGGGCGGGTGTTCGGCGATCGAGGCCATGAGGTCGCTCTTGTCGTAGACCGGCAGCTTTGTGATGTCGGCAAGGCCGCCGATGTCGCCCGGCTCGATGCCTTTCGCGCCCCACAGCCGCTGGTAGAAGGGCACCTGCCAGCCGCGCTGCATCAGCTTGCGGAACTGCGCATCCTGAATGGCGAAGAGCTCGTCCCGGCTCATGCTGCGATAGCGTGCGGTGAAGGCCTCGCCGATCGGGTAGTCGGCGAGAATCTGGCGGTGGTTGAGCGCTTCGAAATAGGTCGGGTAGGTCATGGCGAATCCGCAAAGTAGGACAGAGGGTCGTCGAAGAGGCGAGCACCGGCCGCATCCCCGGCAAGGTGGCGGCACAGGCTGTATTTGGCTGCCGATTGCGCGGCGCTCATCGGGTGGGCGATGCTGCCGAGATTGGCGCTGATGACGCGCTCGAACACGGCGCCGTCGTGCCGGGTCACCACGATCCGCTGCGGTGACAGGGCATTGCCGTCAGGGTTGCCATCGGGGGAAACGGACACGTTCGCCGCCAGTCGGAGCAGCTCGGGCGCGGACAGGCCATTCGCATCGAAGAGCGCAGGATCGATCAACCCGTCGCGCAGCATCATCGGCGCGAGGATCGGCAGGCATAGCCGCGCATAGGCCCCCGTCATGCCGGGCCGGGCCGGGCGGCCCACCAGCCGGGCGATCAGGGGAGGCGCGAAGACGTCGATCTTCGCCACATCGGCGAGCCGCAGGCCTTCACGATACAGCGCATCGAGTTGGCCCAGCGCTCCGTGGCTGGCGCGGCCCGAGGGAAAGGGCTTGATCGCGACTTCGCTGATCCGCCAGGCGGTGCCGATCCCGGCGGTATAGCGCGCCAGATCGAGCGGCTCGATCAGCTTTGCATAGCCGAACGGTCCCTCCAGAGCATCATGCGGGCCCTCCATCCCCGCCTCGACCAGCGCGACGGCGGTCAGGGCAGCGCGCGCGGCATTGGCGATCTGGAGCGGCAGGGCGATCGAGGCCTCGACATGGGCCTGCATCGTCCCGCTCGCGAAGGAATAGGCCAGGCCCAGAACGTCGGTGAATTTCGCGGCCTCGATATCGGCAAGCCGCGCCGCCGCCAGCGCTGCGCCGATCACCCCTGCTGTGGCCGGGCGAAAGAATGTCATCGGCCCGGTTGCCGCAATACCCAGCCCGCTGGCGATATCGACCCCGACTGCCAGCGCGGTGAGCAAAATCTCAGGGTCCGTCCCGCCACGGTCGTCCGACTGCGCCAGCAAGGCGGCGGTGACCACCGACAGCGCGTGAACCACCGCGCCTTCGTGCACCGCGTCCCATTCGAGACAGTGGATCGCAAAGGCGTTGAAGAAGGCCGCCGATGCTGCCGGGGCCAAGCCGCCGCACAGCAGGCGGGCCTCGGGGTCGGTGCCGAAAGCGGGGAGCGCGTTTCTCAGCTTGCGGGCCTCGGCCGATTGCGCACCGGCGGCTCCGCTGGCGAGCGTATCGGCCAGCAACCGCAGCGCATCGGCGCGTACCGGTGCCGGCAGGGTGTGCCGCGCCGCTGCAAAATCGAGGATGGCCTTGGTCGCGCTCACCGGGTCCAGTCCTCGATCAGCGCGTCGATGGCGCCGCCGTCATCGCTCTCCAGCGCCAGATGCACCGCGCGCTCGGCTGCGGACCGCGGCAAGCCGTCCCAGCGCGCGAGGCTGTGCATCTTGGCGATGATGTGGTCCGCCGACACCGGCCTTTCGGGATCGCCGCGGGTGTCGATCAGCTCCAGCCCGTTGACCCGCGCGCCGAAATGGGCGGGATAGCGGGCGGTGAAGGCGGCATCCTCGGCCACGCTCACCTGAGCACGCAGCGGGGCGAGCGCGGTGATGGCTTCAGGGGTGAAATCCTCCGGCTCGGCCCTGCGCCCGTCCGCCACGACCGCGACCGCGTGCTGGAGCGAGAACTTCGCTTCCAGCTCGCTTTGCGGGTCGGGGCGGTCGCAAAAGGTCAGCGCGTCGGCATAGGTCTCGACCACGAAAGGCGCCTCCAGCATTCCGCTCGCGCGTAGCTGAATCGCAGCGTCGATCGCCGGGTGGGCGTGGCGGCAGGCGGCAAAGGGTTTGAAACTGACGTCATGGATCAGCCACCCCTTGCCGCCTCCACCCAACACGCCGGGCCTGTCGGTCATCGCGGCGAACAGCCCCTGCGGCCCCTCAAGCAAACTGAGCGGCCCCGTCGCGCCGTAGTGAACGTGAAGCGCAGCGTCGCGTCCGGTGCGCACGGCATGATGAATGTGCCACTGCTTGGTGAGCACGCCAGGTGCATGGCGCAGGTGCCACAGCCCCCCCGCGACCGACCCGGCATTGGCGAGCGCATGGGCATACTCGACCGGCGCAAAACCGATCAACGAACCGAAAGCAGCCGCAGCGCCGAAGCCTCCCATGGTGGCGGTCGGGTGCCAATGGGCATAGTGGCGGGCATCGCAGGCTGAACCGATGGCGATCATCGCCTCATAGCCGCGCACCGCGGCATCAAGCCGCGCGTCGATGCTGGCGCTCTCCATGCTCAGCGCGGCCGGCCACACCACAGGCCCGGGATGAAGCAGCGCGGTGCGGTGCACGTCATCCATCTCCAGCACATTACCGAGATAGGTCGCACGCTCCCAGCCGTTGTGGGAGATAGTCGCGCCCAGCGCCGCTGCCTTGGTGCCGCGTGCGCCTGCCACGCAGGCCAGCCAGTCGAGCAGGTGCAGCCGCGCACGCTGGCGCTCGCCTTTTGTCACGGGGCGCGCTAACCTTGCGCCAAGTCCGGTCAGCAGCGGCTCGTTCATGATATGCCCCCTGCCAGACCGCCGGAGATTTGGAGCTTGAAGTGGCCACGATAGCCGAAGAAGCAAAGCCGCAGCGCATCCCGCGCTACCTGCAGCTGGCAGGCCAATTGCGCGAAGCGATCATGAAGGGCGAATTCGCGGGTGGACGTCAGTTCCCCACGGAAACGGTGCTGTGCCGCAAGTACGATGTCAGCCGCTACACCATCCGGGAAGCGCTGCGTCGGCTTGAAGCGGAGGGGCTTATCCAGCGACGGCGCGGATCGGGCACCACGGTCCAGCCGGCGGCCGCACGCGGAGGCGCGCTGCACCAGCCGCTCTCCAATGTCGGAGAGCTGCTGCAATATGCGCAAGGCAGCGAGGTGACCTACGCATTCGAGGGCCGTGGCACCCTGCCGCCCGAGGTTGCTGTGCAACTGCCCGAACCGATGCACGGCGAATGGACCGCTTTTCGCGGGGTGCGCCGCCACGCGGGCGACGTGCCGCCGATCGCCGTAACCGACGCCTATTTCCATGAACTGCTCGGCGATGCGGTGGCGGCGCTCGATCTCGGGGCGGGCACGCTGTTCAGCCAGATCGAGCAGCTTGCCGGGGTGCACATCAGCAAGGTCACGCAGGACATTCAGGCCATCGCCGCCCCCGAGCGAATGGCAGCCATTCTTGATGTTGAGGAAGCCAGTCCGGTGTTGCGCATCCTGCGCTGCTACTTCGACCAGAAAGGCCGGATTTTCGAGATCTCGGTCAGCCACCACCCCGGGGATCGCTTCGCCTATGCGATGCATATCGACGTCGAAGCCTAGCCTGCCGGTCATTCGCCACCTTCCCTAAGGTTCGGCACACGTCCCGGGGTCCAATGCTCACCGGCAAAGCGGATCGGCGGGGCGACATGCTTGCCCCCGCCCTCGCCCGCGACCAGCAGGCCGCGTTCGGCGACATGGGGCGCATCAAGCGCCTCGCGGAAATCGAGGACAGGTGCGAAGGCGACATCCTTGTCGGCAAACCACGCTTCCCACTCGGCCCGGGTGCGCGTGGCGAAGGTGTCGCGCAGGAACGCGATCAGCGCACCCTGCTCGCCCGCCGGAGCCTCGGCCAAGGGGATAAGGTCGTCCCGTCCCAATGCGGTCAGCAGGTTGCGGGCAAACTTCATCTCGCGCCCACCAAGCACGACGTGGGCATCATCCGCCGTGCGATAGACCTGATAGAACGCCGCCCCGCCAAGGCTTCGCTGCGAAGCCGAACGCGGCGCCGCGCCGCCTGCGATGGCGCTACCGGCAGTATGCACGCACCACGGCAGCAGGCTGTCGAACATCGCGCAGTCGATGTAAGCGCCCTCGCCCGTGCGGGCGCGTCCGACCAATGCCATAAGCACTGCCGAAAGCGCCGTCAGTCCGGCGGCTAGATCGGCGCTCGGCGCGCCGGGCACCACAGGGGTGCCGTCCGACCCGTCGTTGACCGACAGAAACCCGGCAAGCGCCTGCACCGCCATGTCGTGCGCCGGGTGATGCGATAATGCGCCTTTCTGCCCGAAGGCCGAGATCGAGCAATAGACGATATCTGGCCGGATCGCCTTGACGCCCGCATAGTCGAATCCGAGGCGCGCCATCACGCCGGGCCGAAATCCTTCCACGAAGACGTCAGCCCCGGCGATCAGATCGCGCAGGGCCGCGTTGCCCGCATCGCTCTTGAGGTCGAGCACGACGCTGCGCTTGCCGCGGTTGAGATTGGCGAACCACACCGAATGCTGCGCGCCATCATAGGTGTCGAAGGGGGCCTGTTCACGCGCCGGATCGCCAGCAGCGGGTTCGACCTTGATGACCTCGGCGCCCTGATCGGCCATCATCACCGTCATCATGGGGCCCGGCAGAAACTGCGTGAGATCGATGACCCTGATGCCGCCCAGCTGACCCATCGCGCTGCCTTGCCCTACCCGGCGCGTTTCAGACGATGCCGCCGGCTTGGAGCCGGGCAATATCGTCAGGATCATAGCCAAGTTCGGCGAGAATATCCTCGCTATCGGCCCCCAGCAGCGGCGCGGCGCGATTGGCGGGCCGCTTGCCGTCGAACTTGAGCGGGCTTTTGAGCACGTGCAATTCCGGCGCGTCGGGATGGGCAATAGTATCGCGCAGCCCGATTTCATCGAGCCAGGGATTGTCCAGCGCGGCGCCCAGCTCATAGACCGGGGCAACCGGAACACGCCCGCCGAGCAATTCTTGCCAGTGCGCCATCGGCTGCTTGCCGAACTCCACATCGAGCGCCTCGGTGAGCGCCGCACGGTTGGCCAGCCGGTCGACATTGGTGGCAAAGCGCGGATCGGCGGCGAGATCCTCGCGTCCGATGCGGGTGGTCAGGATGTCCCAGAACTTGGGCAGTTGGCACATCACGAACATCCACCCGTCGGCAGCGCGGAACATCTGGCTGGGCGTGGCGGTGGGGTGTGCGCTGCGCGGGGTGCGCTGGGTCTCGTCGCCATTGTTCATGTACCACAGCGCCGGATAGGACGTCTGATGCACGGCGGCCGATAGCAGATCGGTGTCCACATCGCGCCCCCTGCCGCTGCGCTGCGCATCGACCAGCGCGCCGAGCAGGCCGATGCAGAAGATCGTGCCGGTGATGAAGTCGACCATCGACAGGCCCATGCGCTGCGGATCGCCGCCGGGTTCCCCGGTCAGCTGGCAATAGCCTGCCTCCGCCTGCATCAGGTAATCATAACCGGGCCACTTGGCGCGTGCGTTGTCGCGCCCGTAGGCCGACAGGTGCGCGCAGACGATCGCCGGATTGATCGTGCCGAGTGTGGCATAATCGAGGCCGAGCCGCGCGGGCAGATCGCCGCGCATGTTGTTGGCGACCGCGTGGCTCTGACGCACCAGCCGGTGCAGCACTTCCTGCCCGGCATCCGTCCCGAGATCGAGCGTAAGCGAACGCTTGTTCAGGTTGAACGCCTGAAAATAGACGCTTTCGCCGGGACGCAGAAAATGCGGGCCAACCGCGCGCGCCGTATCGCCCCCGCCGCGCCGCTGGCCATCGGGGCCGGGCTTGCCGGGCGGCTCGATCTTGATGACCTCAGCCCCCATCTGGGCAAGGAACATCGTGCCGTATGGCCCCGCGCCGTATTGCTCGGCGCTGATAATCCGGAAGCCCCGGAGTGGAAGATCGGTTGCCGGCTCCATCGCGCGCCGCCCGTTCAGGCCGGGTTTTCCTTGAGGTGCTGCTTGGCGATGATCATGCGCTGCATTTCATTGGTGCCCTCGCCGATGCACATCAGCAGGCTGTCGCGGTAGTAGCGTTCGATGTCGTATTCCTTGGAATAGGAATAGCCGCCGTAGATCCGCATCGCCTCCTGGCTGTTGTCCACCGCGGCTTCCGAGGCGAAATACTTGGCCATGCCCGCTTCTTTGTCGCAGCGTTCGCCGCGGTCATAGGCTTCCGAGGCATCGAGCGTCAGCAACCGTGCGGCGCGCGCGCGCGTGACCATCTCGCCAAGCTTCAGCTGGATCGCCTGGTGGTCGGCGATCGACTTGCCCATGGTGTGGCGCTGCTGCGAATATTCGGTGGCGAGCCGGAGGCTGCCTTCGGCCAGCCCCACCCCGCGCGCGGCGACGTTGATGCGGCCGAGTTCGAGCCCGCCGGTGGCCTGAAAGAAGCCCTGCCCCTCGACGCCGCCGATCAGCTGGTCGGCGGGGATCTTGTAGTCCTCCATCACCAGTTCCGCGCTGTCGATCGCCTTGTAGCCCAGCTTGTCGAACTTCTTGCCGGTGGAAAGGCCGTCCCGCTTGTCGGCGATGAACAGGCTCATCCCCTTGTAGCGCGGCTCGGCCGCCGGGGCCGTCTTGGCG
>JBJTTE010000185.1:0-12649 GCA_046080005.1 Erythrobacter sp. | reverse complement strand
CGCCGGTGTTCTGGATCGACGATCCCTGGGTCGCCGCCGTGTGCCTCGGCACCGCGTTGATCGCGTGGTTCACGCCCGTCAGGTGGTGGGAGGGCAAGGGCTTCGCCTATGCCGACGGCGCCGGGCTCGCGGCTTACGCGGTGCTCGGCAGCGCCAAGGCCTTGGCCTACGGCATCCCGCCGGTGCCTGCAGCCCTGATGGGCATCATCACCGGCTGCGTCGGCGGGATCATCCGCGACGTGGTGGCGGGCCGCCCCTCGATCATCATGAGCCCCGAGCTCTACGTCACCCCCGCGGCGCTGACCTCGGCGTTGAGCGTTGCGGGGATGCTCGCCGCGCCGCTCCTCGGCGTGCCGGATGCGGCCGCCTGGGCGCTCGCCTTCGCCTGCGGCTTCGCGCTGAGGAGCGCCGCGATCCGCTGTGAATGGGGCCTGCCGAGCTACGACGCCGACGGGCGCTGAGGCTTACCAGTCGCCCGCTGCGGGCGCGTTCTCGGGGATGTCCTCGCCCGGGATCGGCCCGCCGGGATAGGCCGGCATCCGGCTCGTGGCGACCGCCGCCATGCCGCGGCCGGGCGCGACGGTCGTCTCCTGCACGGCGATGTCGGGACGGACGGTGCCGCCGATGTTGCCGCGCGCGGTCGCGTAGGCGTCGTCGCTCCACTGGCTGTCGGCGGAGCCGCTCGTGCCCGCCCCGCCATAGTCGATGGCGGAGATCCGCCCATCGTTGCCGATGCGGCAGCGGAAGCCCTGCCCTTGCGCGAGCGCGCCCGTGACCTCCCAGCCCGAGGCGTCACGCCGGACATTCTCGACCGCCTCGACGCGGGCGGTGCGGCCGATCTCGTCCGCGCAGATGGCCGCGGCATTGTCGAGGCCGGAGGTCACGCCTGCGGGCGCGGCGCCGATCGGGCGCGCACGGCGGTCGTCGCGGCGCACCCAGTCGGCGTCGCGGCGATAGGGATCGCGGTCATAGACGATCACGTCGCGGTCACGCTCGCGGCGGTTGGCGGAGCTGGCAATTGCAGCGATGCCGCCGATCAGCACCGCGCCGAGGATCACGTCGCCCGCGTCCACCCTGTTGCGCCGCCAGCCCCGGTCCCAGCGGCGGTCCCAGCGCCCGCCCCAGCCGCAGTTCCAGCGGCAGCGCCAATGCGCGGCAATGGCATCGGCGGGCTCGAAGCGGCTCGCGGCGAAGGGCGCCGGGGTCGGCGTGGCGGCGGAAGCGGGCATGCTGAGCGCGGTGGTCGCGGCAAGACCCGCGGCGAGGACGGCATTGCGAATGATCTGAGCCATGGCTCTCTCCTGTTGCGGCCGGGCCGTTCCACCAAGCGCCCCGGGGTCGGGCCCACGTCTAGACGAGGCGAGCTTGCGCCCGGCTGAACCACGCGGGCGCCGAATACAAGACCGCCCCGTGCTTCGGTGGAGAAAGCACGGGGCGGCAGGAACGCGCACCGCGAAAGGGCAAGGCGGCGCGCGAAGGGCTTTCAGGGGTGCGTCACCAACGCAGGCCGCGCACCCCGTCGAAGTTGATGCTGGCCCCGCCGCGGCCGTCGATCCGGCAGGAGAAGCGGCCGCGATCATTGCCGCGCCGATCCCAACCGCCGGCGACATCGATCCGGCCACGCACGCGGTAACCCTCACGGGTCCGGTCGATGTCAGTCACGTCGATCACGTCGGCATAGCGATAGCCGCCGCGTCGGGCCTGGTTTTCCGCGAGGCGGACGCAGCGATCGACCGCGGCGCGCGGCGAGAAGCCATAGCCGAAGCGGTCGCCGCGGTAATCGTAGTAGCGATTGTCAAAGCGCCAGTCGCGGTGGCGGTCATTGTCGAAAGCTCCGGCGAGCGCCGCGATGCCGCCGATCACGACGGCGCCAGCGATGATCTCGCCCGCGCTGATCCCGCCGCGGTCGTAACGATCGTAGCGGCTCTGCGCGGCCGCCGGGGTGATGGCAGCGGCGGTCAGTGCCGTCGCCGTGACGGCGCCGAGAACCAGCCGGGCCGATGTGCTCCTGGTCGTCATCGATGCATTCCTCGTCTTCAACCCGCGGGCGTGAGTGCTGCGGTGTCCAACGCGTTCTGCGCGATTCGGCGTGAGGCCTCGCTGAATCGGGATGACAGCTGTTGTTAATTTCTAAGGCCCACAAGATGAACGGCTCGTCGCAAGTTGAAGACGCGGGCAAGAGGTGCCTAGAGGTGTTTCATCAACTTACTCCGGCTTCAGAGCCTTCAGCACGTCGCGGGTAAAGCCGGTGATGTCGAAGCGGGTGCCCACCGGGTCCTCCCCCCGCCGCACGATCACGACCTGACGCGAGGGCACAATCACGACATATTGCCCGCGCGCCCCGACCGCCGCGAAGGTGTCGGGTGGCACCCCCTCCTCCTTGTTCAGCAGCCAGAACCCGGCACCGTAGCCGAAGCCGCTCGCCGGTTGCGGGCCGCTCGGGGTGGACACGTAACTGGCCCAACCTTCGGGAAGGATGCGCTCTCCCGAGGGGAGCCTGCCGTCGTTGAGGTAGAGCTCGCCGAACGTCGCGAGGTCGCCGGCGGTCGACCACACCTGCGAGGAGAGGACGTAGTTGCCCTGCCAGTCGGTCTCGGCGACGGTCCCGCTCATGTCGAGCATGGCGAAAAGCTCGGCAGGCGGATGCCGGTCGAAGGTCGGCTTGATCGCGGCGACCGCGGCGAGCGTGTCGTTGTTGGCGTAACGGAAGGTGCTACCCGGGGGCGCGACCAGCGGCCAATCGAGCGCGGCTTCCTCGACGCTCGCGCCGCCGTAGTAGATCGGGTCGGAGCGGTTCCCCGGCGTGTCGGTGTAGCGGCCCGAGCACATGCGCAGCAGGTGATCGATGACGATAGCGCGGCGCGGATCGGCGTCCGAAAGCCCCAGGCCGGCCGAGGCGTTCACGTCGGCCTCGCCTCGCAGCACGGCGGCACCCACGAGTGTCGCCGTGATGCTCTTGGCCACCGAGAAGGTGCGCTGCGGGGTGTCCGGTCCGAAATCGGGCGCGTAGCTTTCAAGCAGCGTGGCTCCTCCCTTGCGGATCAGGACCGCGCTCGTCCGCGCGCCGGCCCCGTAGGCTGATCCGTCCATCGCCTTCTGCGCAGCCAGGGCGAGGTCGCGTCCGGCCCTCCCTTGCGCCGGCTTGGGAGCAGCGCGAGGTGCTCTGGCGGGATGCGGCGTGGACATCGCTTGTGTCCGCTCCAGCGCGGTCTCCGGCGTTCCGATCGGAAGCACCGAACAGCCCTTCTGCGCGCCCTTGTAAGCCGCGAGGCGCGGCGGCAGGTCGGTGGCCCAATCGACGGCGACATGCGTCACCTGGCCGGACGGGCTGCGGACAATCCGCGCGGGAAGATCGGCAACATGGTCCGACATCGGCGCCTGGATGCCGGTGAGCTCCCAGCGGGCGACGCTCTCGGGCGTGCGCGTTGCGCCATTCGCCTCGGCATTGGCGATCGCCCCGCAGAGCATGAGGGCCTTGTACCCGGCGGCAAGCGCGGGTGCGTAGCGGGCCTCAAGGGTCTCGTCCTGCAGCTGAGCGGCGGCAGGAACGGCGGCGAAAAGCAGCGTGATCGCTGCGACAACACTTCGGTTCATGGCGCCGCAGACTATCGGGACCAAGCCAAAAGGAAAGGGCCGGGACGCGTCCCCGCCCCGGCCCTTCCCAATTCTGTCAAAGCGCGGCTTACGCGTCTTCGTATTCGTCCTCGGTCTGCACCGGGCCCGAATCCTGGCCCTTGGCCGCTTCGTCGCGGTCGACGAGTTCGATGATCGCCATCTGCACCGCGTCGCCCGCACGCACGCCGGCGCGCAGTACGCGGGTGTAGCCGCCGTCGCGATCCGCATAGCGTTCAGCGAGCACCTCGAAGAGCTTCTTGAGCTGCGCTTCGTCACCGAGACGGCTCATGGCGAGCCGCCGGTTGGAGAGGCCGCCACGCTTCGCCAGCGTGATCAGCTTCTCGACATAGGGGCGCAGCTCCTTCGCCTTGGGCAGCGTGGTGGTGATCTGCTCGTGCTTGATCAGCGCGGCGGCCATGTTGCGGAACAGGGCGTTGCGGTGACCCGTGCGACGGCCCAGCTTACGGCCCGAAATACCATGACGCATTCTTCTTACTCCGTTCGAAAAGGGCCCGTGTCAGGTAGCCCAGTGCTGGTCGAAAAGGGTTCGACCTTCCCATCTCTTCGGCAAGGCCGACACGGGAGTAAATCCCGTGTCGTCAGACGAGCTTCGCTCGCTGGCCGGCAGGCCGCCGTCCGTCGGCAACCTGCGGTTGCCTCAGGCGGCTGCTTCTCGGATGTTATCCGAGAAGCTCCTGCTCCAACTTCTTGGCCATTTCCTCGATGTTCTCGGGCGGCCAGCCCGGGATGTCCATGCCGAGGCGCAGGCCCATGCTCGAGAGCACTTCCTTGATCTCGTTGAGCGACTTGCGACCGAAATTCGGCGTGCGCAGCATCTCGGCTTCGGTCTTCTGGACCAGATCGCCAATATAGATGATGTTGTCGTTCTTGAGGCAATTGGCCGAACGCACCGACAGCTCCAGCTCGTCAACCTTCTTGAGCAGGTAGCGGTTGAGCTGGTTGGCATCGCTCTCTTCCGGCGGCGCGGCATGACCGATCATCGTGCCGACCGGCTGCGGAATGCCGTCTTCGAAGTGGACGAACAGCGTCAACTGATCCTGGAGGATGCGCGCGGCATAGGCCACGGCGTCTTCCGGACTAACCGTGCCATCAGTTTCGACAGTCAGCGACAGCTTGTCATAGTCAAGCTCTTGCCCGACGCGGGCGTTCTCGACCTTGTAGCTGACCTGACGCACCGGCGAATAGAGCGAGTCGACCGGGATCAGACCGATCGGCGCATCGGCCGGACGGTTCGACACGGCGGGCGAATAGCCCTTACCGGTATCTGCGGTCAGCTCCATGTTAAGCGTCGCCCCTTCATCGAGGTGACAGATCACAAGATCCTTGTTCATCACTTCGATGTCGCCAGTGACGGCGATGTCACCAGCGCGGACTTCTCCCGGACCGGTGGCCGAAAGCTGAAGCCGCTTGGGGCCTTCGCCTTCCATTTTCAGCGCGATCTGCTTCACGTTGAGAACGATGTCGGTGACGTCCTCACGCACGCCTGCGAGGCTGGAGAACTCGTGCAGGACGTTCTCGATCTTGATCGAGGTGATCGCCGCACCTTGCAGGCTCGAGAGCAGCGCCCGGCGCAGCGCGTTGCCGAGCGTCAGACCAAAGCCACGCTCAAGCGGCTCGGCCACGAAAGTCGTCTTGCGTTGACGGTCAGTGCCGTCCTTGACTTCCAGAGAGTTGGGTTTCTTGAGTTCCTGCCAGTTCTTGGTGTTGACGGACATGGATATCCCCTAATTCGCCTTTTCGGGCGGTTCAAATTTGAGCGGGCCAGATGCGCGAGAGCGAGACAGCATCAGACCCGTTCGGGCGACAAGGGCGACTTGCACCCTTGCCATCCCGGCGGATCAAACGCGGCGGCGCTTGGACGGACGAACCCCGTTGTGCGGGATCGGGGTCACATCGCGGATCGAAGTAATGTTGAAGCCGACGGCTGCAAGACCGCGCAGCGCGCTCTCACGGCCCGAGCCCGGACCCTTCACCTCGACTTCGAGCGTGCGCACACCGTGCTCGGCAGCCTTCTTGCCTGCGTCATCAGCGGCTACCTGCGCTGCATAGGGCGTTGACTTGCGGCTGCCCTTGAAGCCCATCATGCCCGCGCTCGACCAGCTGATGGCATTGCCTTGCGCATCGGTAATCGTGATCATGGTGTTGTTGAAGCTGGCGTTGATATGCGCAACGCCGCTGGTGATGTTCTTTTTGTCACGGCGCCGGATACGGCCTGGTTCGCGTGCCATCTTTGAAATTCCTTTAGCTCGTCAGAAGGAAAAAGCCTGAGCGGGTGACCGCCAGCTTACTTCTTCTTGCCCGCGATGGGATTGGCCTTGCCCTTGCGGGTGCGGGCGTTGGTGTGAGTGCGCTGACCGCGAACGGGCAGACCGCTACGATGACGCAGGCCGCGATATGCGCGCAGGTCCATCAAGCGCTTGATGTTCATTGCAGTCTGGCGACGCAGATCGCCCTCTACGCTGAAATCGGCATCGATGGTTTCGCGGATGCGCAGAATTTCCTCGTCGGAGAGATCCTGCACGCGTGCGCTGTGCGCGATACCCAACTTGTCAGCGATCTGGATCGCGGTGGTACGACCGATTCCGTGAATATAAGTAAGCGCGATAATCACGCGCTTGTTGGTGGGGATATTGACCCCGGCAATACGAGCCACTTATTTCTCCATGCTCCACAGGGATTCGGCCAGCCATGGGGGCAGCCTGCCCTATCTCAACGCTTTTTCATCCGCATATCCGCTTGCCGCGATAGGGGCGGTGAAGCCTCGTCACAAACGGCAAAAGTCCGGTCGGCACGCCCAACGGCTGTACCTGCCGAACTTGCTTCGAACATATCGAATGAGCCGCGCGCATAGGCTGATTCGTTTGGGCCGTCAATGGCCCAAGGGAGAAACCCCGCAACTGGTGAAAGCGCCTCTTGCTACAAGATGATAGCTTTGCCTGGCACGGCTCAGCCGGGGGGCGACTTCTCAAGGTCGGAGAAAGCATCGTCAACCGTGGAAGGCTTGGGCCCAGGGGCCGGTTTAGCCACAGAAGCAGGCGGTGGCGGGGTCGATTTTGGCGCTGGCGCCTCAGTCGACTTGGCAGCAGGAACGCTCGTTGCGCTGGCTCCAGCGGGGCTCTGAGGCGACGGGACGGCAGGGCCCGTCGGCGGCGAGGCCTGCTCAGGCGACAAGGCGGGCACAACCACCACCTCCAGCGGCTTGGCGAGCGCGGCAAGCTGGGTGCCCATGACCCCGTCGATAGATTGGGAGATCACGGCAATCTCATAGCGCATCGGTCCGCCGACATTATACTCCCAGACGATCCGCGTGCCTTGGGCGATTGAGCTGATCGTGATTGTCAGCACGCCAGTCACTGGCTCGCTCTGGAGCGGGCCAAGGCTACCGGTCATCCGCAGCGCGGCTTCGGGATAGGCCTGCACCACGCGCATATGCTCCACACTGCCCTGAAGGGTAAAGCGCCCGGGTTCGTCGACCTCAGGAATGGTCTCGCAGAAACAGCCGCCTGCCTGGGGCATCAGTGTGAGGTTCTTCGCATCCCCCGACCAAGTATGCTCTGATCGCCACCAGCCTGCGGGTGATATGAGCGCAAGCCATACATCCTTGGGGCTCGCCTTAACCACCACTTCATGGCGCGACACGAAGCTGGAGTCCGCTGAGCGGGTGATCTCGGCAGCAGCCGGAAACGTCCACCCCGAGAGCGCCAGAATGACGGCGAAACCAGCGCTCACCTTACACTTCTGCAACATCACAAGCCCTTCTCTTGCGATCATCAGGCAAAGCTGGGCCAAAAGCGCTGGCTAGGCAAGACCTAGAGCGGCCCCCTTCCCGCTCAGGCGCCGAGGATCGCGTCGATCTGGTCTGCGACCACGTCGATCTCTGCCATTCCATCGACCCGACTAACGATCCCCCGCGCCTCATAGCCCGGCAGGATCGGTCCGGTCTTGGCGCGATACTCCTGCATCCGCGTGCGGACCGTTTCCTCATTGTCATCGGGGCGCCGCTTGAACTCGGTGCTTCCGCAGGCATCGCAAACGCCGGGCTTTGACGGCGGATTGGCGGTATCATGATAAAGCGCACCGCAATTCCCACAGGAATAGCGACCGGTGATCCGCTCGACCAAAGCGTCTTCATCAACATCAAGCTCGATCACACGATCAAGCGTGCGCCCGTTCTTTGCGAGAATTGTGTCGAGTGAATCGGCTTGGGATTCGGTGCGCGGATAGCCGTCGAAGATCGCACCTGTTTCAGGCGCCATTGCGGCGAGTTCAGCGTCGATAAGGTCAGAGACGATTTCATCGGAAACCAACTCGCCGCGCTCCATAACGGCTTTCGCCCGAAGCCCCACCGGAGTTCCCGCCTTGACTGCGGCACGTAGCATGTCGCCGGTGGAAAGCTGGCGCATTCCATGCCGTTCGACGAGGCCAGCGCTCTGCGTGCCCTTTCCAGCACCAGGAGGGCCAAGAAGAATGATGTTCATGAACCGTCCCCCATTTGCGTCAAAGGTCAATGCCCCGCGCTTTCTTTCTGATTGCCGCGTTCAACCAAGTGGTCACAAGCGCGTCAAGCCGACTTATGGCTAGGCTCAGCGCATCCGCCCCTTGAGCTTCGCCTTCTTGATGAGATCGCCATACTGCAGCGCCAGCAGGTGCGACTGACTCTGGGTAATCGTGTCGACCGTGACGTTGACAACGATGAGCAATGACGTGCCGCCCAGAAACAGCGGAATGCCGGTCTGCGCGATCATGTATTCGGGGAGCACACATACCAGCGTGAGATAGAGCGCACCGACCACCGTGATGCGGGTGAGCACATATTCGAGATAGTCTGCCGTGCGCTTACCCGGGCGGATGCCGGGGATCGAGCCACCATTCTTCTTCAGGTTATCGGCCGTCTCCTCGGGATTGAAAACCACCGCCGTATAGAAGAAGCAGAAGAAGATGATGCCGACGCCATATAGCGTCATATAGAGCGGCTGACCATGGGCCAGATATTGGTTGAGCGCCTGGAGCACGGTATAAAAGCTGCTCTCGGTATCCACCGAATTGCCGGCAAACTGCGTAATCGTGAGCGGCAGGAGCAACAGCGAGCTGGCGAAAATCGGCGGGATCACACCAGCGGTGTTGATCTTGAGCGGCAGATAGGACCGCTCGGCCTGCATCATGCCGCGCTGCGTCGCGCGCTTGGGATACTGGATTGTCAAGCGTCGCTGGGCACGTTCCATAAATGAGATCAACAGGATCAGGCCCACTACCATCGCCAGGAAGAGGATGATCACGAAGGACGAGATCGACCCAGTCCGACCGCCTTCGAACAGGTTGGTGGCAAAGCTGGGGAACTGAGCCACGATCCCCGCCATGATGATCAGCGAGATACCATTGCCAATCCCGCGACTGGTGATCTGCTCACCCAGCCACAGCAGGAACATGGTGCCCCCAACGAGGTTGATGACCGCGACAATGCGGAACATGTAGCCCGGATCAACAACGGCTTGCAGACCGTTCTGGGCCGCAAAGCTTTCAAGCCCGACCGACAGAAAATAGCCTTGAATGGCACAGAGCAAGACCGCGCCATAACGGGTATACTGGTTGAGCTTTTGGCGCCCACTTGCGCCTTCTTTCTTGATTGCGGCGAGCGCCGGGTGCAGCGCTGAAGCCATCTGCACCACAATCGATGCGGTAATGTACGGCATCACACCCAGCGCGATAAGGCTCATGCGCTCCAGACTGCCACCCGAAAAGGCGTTAAACAGATCGAGAATGCCGCCGCGGGTCTGGTCGTAGAGTTCGGCAAGGACCAGCGGGTTGACGCCAGGCAAAGGCACAAAGCTGAGAAAGCGGAAAACGATAAGCGCACCGATCGTGAACCAGATGCGCTGCCTGAGCTCGGTCGCCTTGGCAAAGTTGCCAAGGTTGAGGTTGCTCGCGATATTGTCGGCGCGTGATGCCATGTCGTCCCGTCGATCCTAGCTCTTGGTTGACCTGACGCCGCTGCTTCGCTGCGCCCGCCAACCATCTCTGTCACACCGAACAAGCCGTGCTGTGGCGCGAGAGAGCGTAAATAGGAAGCGCGGGAGCTCTTGTCGAACCCCCGCGCTTACCATTTCGTCGATTACTTCGCCTTGGCAGCCTTGTTAGCATCGCGCCGGGCGAGCTTCTTTTCGTGCTCGGGGGTCGGTGCGGGGGCTACCTCAACGCTGCCACCGGCCTTCTCGACCGCAGCGATGGCGCCCTTGGTCGCGCCCGTTACAGCGAAAGCTGCCTTGGCGGTGATCTCACCCTTGCCGAGCAAGCGCACGCCATCCTTGCCGCCGCGCACGAGGCCCGCCGCACGCAGCGCATCCTCGGTAATGGTCGCAGTGGTATCGAGCTTGCCCGCATCGATGAACTTCTGGATCATGCCAATGTTCACTTCGGCATAGTCCTTGGCGAAGGGGTTGTTAAAGCCGCGCTTCGGCAGGCGCATGTGGAGCGGCATCTGGCCGCCTTCGAAGCCCTTGATGGCCACGCCCGAACGGGCCTTTTGGCCCTTTTGACCGCGTGCCGAGGTCTTGCCCATGCCCGAGCCGATACCACGGCCGACGCGGACACGGCCCTTGCGGGCACCGGCATTGTCGCGGATGTCATTGAGTTTCATTGTGTGCACTCGCTTTCGCTTTTGTCGCGCTGAGAGATGGAAAGCCCCGCCGGAGCGGGGCCTGCCGGTTGTTTAGTCGATCACCTGCACCAGATGCGGGATCTTGGCGATCGCGCCGCGCACCTCCGGGGTGTCCTGACGCTCGACGATCTTGTGCAGCTTGTTGAGCCCCAAACCGATGAGGATCTGGCGCTGGCTTGCGGGGCGACGGATGGGCGAGCCCACCTGCTTGATCTTGATGGTAGCCATCTCGAATTACTCCACAATCGCGGCAGCTTCGGCTTCTGCCTCGACTGCACTGGCTCCGCCCCGACCGAGGAGGTCGGCACCTTTCTTGCCGCGACGCTGCGCGACCGACTTCGGCGAAGTCTGGTCAGACAGCGCGTCAAAGGTGGCGCGGATCATGTTGTAGGGGTTAGACGTGCCAACCGACTTGGTGACCACGTCAGCCACGCCGAGGCTCTCGAACACAGCGCGCATCGGACCACCGGCGATGATGCCAGTCCCGGGAGGCGCTGTGCGAACGGTTACCTTGCCCGCCCCGAAACGGCCATTGCCGTCATGGTGCAGGGTGCGGCCTTCCTTCAGCGGAACGCGGATCATCTTCTTGCGCGCCGAAGCCGTCGCCTTGGTGATCGCTTCGGGCACTTCGCGGGCCTTGCCGTGGCCAAAGCCAACGCGGCCCTGGCCGTCGCCGACCACAACCAGTGCGGCGAAGCCGAAGCGCTTACCGCCCTTAACGGTCTTCGAAACGCGGTTGATGTGCACCAGCTTCTCGATGATGCCGTCATCTTCTTCTTGCTTGGGACCACGACGGTCGTCGCGGCCACCGCGCCCGCGACCACGGCCTTCACCGCCTTCGCGGTTGCCGCCCCGGCCACGACCACGACGGCCTTGGCTCTCGCCAGCGTCGCCGCCGATGTCGCCCGTCACGTCGGGGGTTTCGATGGTGTTCTCGTCAGCCATAATCAGAACTCCAGCCCGCCTTCACGGGCGGCATCGGCCAGCGCCTTGACGCGGCCATGGAACAGGAAGCCGCCGCGATCAAACACGACAGTGGTCACGCCAGCCTTCTTGGCGGCCTCGGCGATCTGCTTGCCGACTTCGACCGCCGCATCGACATTCGCGCCGCTTGCCTTGGCACCGAGCGTCGAGGCAGCGGCAACCGTGAGGCCGGCCGCATCATCAATGATCTGGGCATAGATATGGCGGCCGGTGCGGTGCACCGAGAGACGGGGCTTGCCACCGGAACGCGCGCGCAGCGCGGTGCGAACCCGGCGACGACGCCGTTCGAACAAGGAGAGCTTAGCCATCTTACCTCTTCTTCCCTTCCTTGCGGAAGATATACTCGCCGCGATAGGCAATACCCTTGCCCTTATAGGGCTCAGGCTTGCGCCAGCGGCGGATTTCAGCGGCAAACTGGCCTACGGCCTGCTTGTCGACGCCGGAAATCTCGATCGTGGTCTGGTCGGGAGTCTTCACTTCAAGACCCGCGGGAACCGGCAGATCAACATCATGGCTGTAGCCAAGCTGCAGCTTCAGATTAGTGCCCTGCGCGTTGGCCCGGTAGCCCACACCCTTGATGTCGAGGATCTTGGTGAAGCCGGTGCTGACACCTTCCACCAAATTCGACACCAGCGTGCGCTGCATGCCCCAGAAAGCCCGCGCCTGCTTGCCGTCATTGGCCGGCTTGACCGAGATCGAACCTTCCTCAAGCGAGTAAGCGATCAGGTCGGACAGGCCCATCACGAGGGTGCCCTTGGGCCCCTTCACGCTGAGCTTGCCGTTTTCAATGGTGGCCGTAACCCCGCCGGGGATCGCCACCGGCTTTTTGCCGATGCGGCTCATCAGAACACCTCCGCCAGCACTTCGCCGCCGACATTATTGGCGCGGGCTTCGGCATCCGAAAGCACGCCCTTGGGGGTCGAGACGATGGTGATGCCGAGACCATTGCGGACCGTCGGGAGTTCCTTCGACCCCGAATAGATCCGGCGACCCGGCTTGGAGACGCGAGCGACATGCTTGATCGCGGGCTCGCCTTCGAAATACTTCAGTTCGATCCGCAGCGCCGGGTGCTTGCCCGAATTGTCCTGCGTGAAGCCACGGATGTAGCCTTCGCGCTGAAGCACTTCGAGCACGTTAGCGCGCAGCTTGCTGGCGGGGGTCAGGACAGAGTCCTTCTTCGCCTGCTGGCCGTTGCGGATGCGGGTGAGCATATCACCCAGAGGATCGGTCATTGCCATTGTTCAGTCCTCACCAGCTCGACTTGGTCAGGCCCGGAATCAGGCCCTTGTTGCCGAGATCGCGCAGTTCGATACGGTTGATGCCGAACTTGCGGTAATAGCCGCGCGGGCGGCCGGTGGTGGCGCAACGGTTGCG
>JBJTTE010000184.1:0-3242 GCA_046080005.1 Erythrobacter sp. | reverse complement strand
GGTCAGGCCGCCAGCTGGATCGGCACGATCTCGCCCGCCAGATACAGCTTCTTCGCCTTGGCGCGGCTGAGCTTGCCCGAGGAGGTGCGTGGCAGGGTGCGGGGGGGCACCAGTTCGACAATGCAGCTCATGCCTGTGACCGAGCGCACCTTGTCGGCGATCTGGTCGCGCAGTTTTACGCGCTCGTCGGGGTCGGAGACCTTGCAATGGACCAGCACCGCCGGGGCTTCCTCGCCGTTCTCTATCTCGATCGCGAAAGCGGCGATGTCGCCATGGTTGAAGCCGGGCAATTGCTCCACCGCCCACTCGATATCCTGCGGCCAGTGGTTCTTGCCGTTGATGATGATCATGTCCTTCGCCCGGCCGACGATGAACAGATAACCATTGGCGGTGTAGCCCATGTCCCCGGTGTCGAGCCAGTCGTCGACCAGACAGGCATTGGTGGCTTCTTCGTTGCGGAAGTAGGAGTGCATCACGCTCGGGCCGTGGCACCATACTTTGCCGATCTGATGGTCTGCCCGCGGGCTCCCATCCTCCCCGCGGATTTCGACCTTCATGTCGGGGAGCGGCTTGCCGCAATTGACGATGGCGCGGTAGCGGGCAGGACGAGAAAGATCACGGGGAGCGCCCGAGAGCCGCTCTTCCTCGACCAGTTCGACGCGGATCCCTTCGCCGGGTGGCATCACGGTCACCCCCAGCACCGCTTCAGCGAGGCCATAGGAAGGGGTGAAGGACGAGGCCTTGAAGCCCGCATCAGCAAAGGCATTGACGAAGTTCTGCATCACGTCCGGGCGGATCATGTCCGCGCCATTGCCCGCGAGCCGCCAGCGCGACAAATCGAAGCGCTCGGCAACGTGGCTCTGGCTCGAGATCCGCCTTGCGCAGATGTCATAACCGAAGGTCGGCGAGTAGGAGAGCGTGTAGCCCTTGTTGCGGGTGATCATGTCGAGCCACGCCAGCGGCCGGCGCGCGAAGGCGTCGGGCTTGATGTAATCGCCTGACACCTGATTGGCGATCAGCGACAGCAGGCAGCCGACCAGCCCCATGTCGTGATACCACGGCAACCAGCTGACACAGCGGTCATTGTGACCGAGGTGCATCGAGGTCGAATGGCCGTAGAGATTGTGCAGCAGCGCCCGGTGGGTGACAGCGACGCCGGTGGGGAAGCGGGTCGAGCCGGAGGAATACTGCAGATAGCAGATATCATCGGGCCTCGCTTTGGGAAGCGCACGGTCGGGCGCGGGGCGGGTCGCGAAATCCTGCCAGCTTTCCGCAGCGCAGCCCTGCCGTGCGGCGGCGGCCTCAGCCATCTCGGCGATCTCTTCGGGATAGAGCAGCAGCTTGGGATCGCTGCTCATCAGCTGGATCGCCAGCTGGTCGATGAAATTGTCCTTGCCCCCGAAGGTGGTGGGCAGCGGCAGCGGTACCGGCCAGGCCCCGACATAGACGCAGGCGCAGAACAGCGCGGCAAAATCGGCCCCGGTCTCAGCGATCAGCGCCACCCGGTCTTCCTTGCCGATCCCGGCCGCGATCATGCGACGGGCCATCACCAGCGCATCCTCGCGCATCTGCGCATAGGGATAGACGTGCGCGAGTTCGCCGCGCATGTCATGGAAATTGAGCCCCTTGCGGCTTTGGGCGGCGTAATCGATGGCTTCGTTAAAGGTGGCAAATTGCGCACGGATTCGCGGCAGATCGCAATCATTGGGCGTCGGCGTCAAAGTGGCGTCGGTCATAATTGTCAGCGATACCCGTAAGTTGCGGCGCGTTTAAGGATAACACCCCGTTCGCGCTCTGGCATAACCTCTTCTCGCCGGGCATAGTCCGGCAACATTCAATGTTTTGCATATGATAAGGAAAGTGGCACGAATAAGGCGAAATGGTTTCAGGTAAAGCGAATTTGTCATCGCCCGGTCGCAGGGCCGGGGAGGATCATCGCGGTGCGCGCCGAGGTGCAAAGCGCGTGAAACCGCCGCTGGGCGAAGCCCAATTGCGCGACCTGGCGCTCCACTACGCCGCCCGCTTTGCCACCACGGCGGCGCGGGTCGAGGCCTATCTCGCGCGCAAGATCCGCGAGCGCGGGCTGGCCGAAGATGGCGATGGACGCGTGATCCAGCCCGATCTTCCAGCGCTCGTCGCCCGGCTGGTGGCGCTGGGCTATGTTGATGATGATGCCTATGCCCGGATGCGCACGCGCGACTTGGGGGATCGCGGCTATGGCGCGCGGCGGGTCGAGGAGAGCCTGCGCCATGCCGGGGTCAGTGAAGGGCTGCGCCGCACTCATGCGCCCGGCGAGGCGGCGCGCCGGCAGGCGGCAGCGCTGATGGCGCGCAAGCGGCGGCTTGGTCCCTTCGCAACGACACGGGACGCGGACGATCCGCTCACCGCTCGCAAGACCCGCGAAAAAGCGATTGCGGCGCTGCTGCGCGCAGGCCACCAGTATGAGCACGCAAGCTTTATCCTCGCCGCCGAGCGGCCCGAGGACATTGAGGCATGGCTCGCCGAGGCGGCCGAGAGCGAGGAAGGGACCGGGACGCAATGGTAAGGCACGTAGTCGCGAGCGCATTGGCCATGCTGGGGCTGCTCGCCGCGTGCTCCCCCGGCGAGACTGCCACCGCCACCGCTAATGCTGAGGCTTCCGCACCGGCGGATGCTGCGCGCCATCCGGTTTCAGGCCTTGAGGTCATCGATCTTGTGGTTGAACGCGGCGGCAAGCCGCTCGCCTTCAAGGTCGAGCTTGCCGACAGCCCCGAGGCACAAGCGCGCGGCCTGATGTTCCGCACCGCGCTGGGCGACTTCGAGGGGATGATCTTCCCCTCCGCCGCGCCCGAGCAGCGCAGCTTCTGGATGAAGAACACGCCGCTCTCGCTCGACATTATCTTCATCGGCCCGGACGGGCGGGTCCTCAATATCGCGGCCAATACGGTGCCCTATTCGCTTGATTCGGTGCCATCGAGCGGCCCTGCCAGCGGGGTGCTGGAACTGCGTGGAGGCCGCGCGGCAGATTTGGGGATCGTGCCGGGTGATCTGGTGAATTACACCCTGCCGTGACGGCGGAGGCGAGCACGTAAATTCAACACGCACCCTTGGCGCTGGTGGCGTAATCCGCTAGGCGCGCGGTGATGGGACTCTTCGGAAGAATCTTCACCTGGTGGGACGGCGCGACGCTCGGCACCCTCGTGTGGGCCAGCCGCGCAGGCGGCGAGCATGTCGGCACGGATGCGGCTGGCAACAAGTATTAC
>JBJTTE010000183.1:0-7658 GCA_046080005.1 Erythrobacter sp. | reverse complement strand
CAGTTCCAGCGCAGCTTCCGCCGTCCGCGACAGGGCGCGCGCGATAGCGAGCGGGTCGGCCAAACCCTCGATGAGCTGGATACCCAGCGCGAAGCGGATTTCACCGGTAATGATCCGGATCGCGTCGAGCAGCGCCTCGTAATCCTCGCGGATCGCCGCCCCGCGCATTCGCGCGATGATCGCGGGCACTTCACCCGGAAGTTCCAGCGCATCACGATCGATCAACGTGTCGAGAAGTTCGGGCTTCCTTGCGAGCTCGTCTGACAGAACCGGCGCAAGTGTAAGCGCGGCCACCAGTCGCTCGATCAGGTCTGGCCGTGCGTCAAGCAGCCGGAAAGTGGCGATGGCAGAAGGCACACTTTCGATAATCCGCTCCCAACGGTTAATCGCTCGCATCGGATCATCGCTCTTGCCCATGGCTTCGAGCAACGCGGGAGCAAGCCTGTCCCACGCCGCGATCGCTTGCGGGGAACGGATTGCGGCGTGGCGGCCATCGCGCCAAGCCTCGATCCGCTCAACCAGAATGTGAGGATCAGGATAGCCCCACTGCTGGAGATTTTGGGCCATTTCGCTTGCAGGCATGGCGAGCGTCACCGGAGCGCGCTCAGCAGAGCCTATCAGTTCTTCGTAAATGCCTGCCGTGCGGCTGGTGATCTCCCGCAGCTCCCTCACCAGCGCCGCTGCGTCTGCGAGACCGTCGAGCTGCGCAACGTCTTCAAGCGCCTCGCCTTCCGGCAGCGCATGGGTCTGGCGGTCATTCACCATCTGCAAGCGGTGCTCGATTTGACGGAGGCGATCATAGGCCTCCCCGAGAACCATCGCGTTCTCGGGCGCAATCCAGCCCTGCGCCGCCAGCGCATCAAGCGCCGCACGTGTGCCGCGCACCCTGAGCGAAGCATCCCGTCCGCCGTGGATCAACTGGTGGGTCTGGGCATAGAACTCGATCTCGCGGATGCCGCCGCGCCCGCGCTTCACGTCAAAGCCAGGGCCGGGGAGGGATGGGCCTTCATGGCTGTCACGGATGCGCTGCGTCCGCGCGCGGATTTCCTCAATCGCCCCGAAATCGAGCTGCCCGCGCCAGACAAACGGCCGGATCTGGGCAAGGAAGGCTTCGCCCGCCGGCATGTCGCCGGCCGCCGCGCGTGCGCGGGTGAAGGCAGCGCGTTCCCATGCCAGGGCTGCGCCCTGATAGTGGGTCAGCGCCGCGCCGACCGGCACGGCAAGTGGGCTGATCTCGCTCGCTGGCCTGAGCCTGAGGTCGACTCGCAGGGCGTAGCCTTCAGCCGTGTTCGCCGAGAGCAGCGTCACCACCCGCCGCGCATAGCGCTGCGCGGCTTCGCCCGGATCATCCGAGGCGCGGCGCATCAGGCGATCGCGATCGAACAGCAGGATCGGGTCAATGTCCGAGGAGTAATTGAGCTCGCCCCCTCCCTGCTTGCCGAGCGCAAGGGCGATAAAGCCATCCGCGCCATCAATGCCGGTGCGCTCGGCGATGGCGGTGCGGATCGCGCGGTCCAGTGCGCGGTCAGCGAAGGCCGTGAGCTCGCCAACGACCTGCGCCAGTGGCAAGGCACCGGCAAGGTCTCCCACCGCCAGCGCCGTCACCAGCGCCAGCCGCTCGCGCCGCAACGCGATTTCAGTATCGGGGTGCTCGCCTCGAGCCCGCGCCCAAGCCAGTGCGCCCGCCCCGTTCCCTTCTGCGAGCAGCGCGGCGAGATCGGGCTGACGATCGAGCGCGCGGGCCAGAAACGGCGCGTAGGTGCGGGCACGATATAGTGCGTCCGCCCAGTCCGAATCTCGGTTTTCTCCCATCCTCTTGCCTCTGTGGCCCCAGCATCGCGCGGCGGCAAGCCCCGCGCTTGCACCGCCTGCGCGCCTCTGCGATGGGGCCGGGCATGGAGATGATGATGCCGCCCGAGTGGGCCCCGCAGGACTGGCTCTGGATCGGTTTTCCTCATCTCGCCGAGGAGTGGCCGGGCTGGCTCGAACCAGCGCAGGCGCAGATGGCAGCCTTTGCCAACGCTGTTGCCGAGAGCGGGCAGCAAGTGCGTTTACTCGTGCGCGACGCGGCGAACGAAGCCCGCGCGCGGACGCTGGTCAGCAGCAAGGTGACGCTTGAGCGCCGCGCCTATGGCGATGTTTGGCTCCGCGACACAGGCCCCTTGATCGTAAGGCAAGCTGACGGCAGTCGCACCGCGCGGCGGTTCGGCTTCAACGGGTGGGGCGGCAAGTATCTCATGCCGGGCGACATGGACATCGGTGCCGAGCTGGCCCGGGATGCCGGGCTTGAGATCAACACCTCGGCGATGATCCTGGAAGGCGGAGCAGTGGATGGCGACGGCACGGGACTCGTGGCTACGACCGAGCAGTGCCTGCTCAATGCGAACCGCAACCCCGAGATGACCCGTGCGGAGATCGAGACCGAACTCGCCACCCGGCTCGGTTTCACGCGCGTGCTGTGGCTCGGCGATGGTCTGATCAACGATCACACCGACGGGCACGTCGACAATCTCGCGCGCTTTGTCGCACCCAACCGCTTGGTCGTGCCCCAGTCGACCGGTCGCGATGACCCCAACGCGGCAATCTACGCTGATGCCGCCGCGCGGGCGCAGGCTGCGGGGGTCGAGGTGGTGCGCATCCCCTCGCCCGGACGGATCGAGCGCGACGGCGTGGTGGAACCGGCGAGCTATGTGAACTTCGCGATTACCACGCATCTTGTGGCGGTGCCGACCTTCGGCTCTCCCCATGATGACGAAGGCGTGGCTGCCATCGCTGCCTTGTTCCCCGACCGCGCCACAATTGGGCTTCCGGGCGAGGCGGTGCTGGCGGGCGGCGGCGGGTTCCATTGCGCCAGCCAGCAGATGCCCTCGGCCTAGCGCTGTGTGCCCGTTAACACTTCGTTAGCGAATTTGGCCGACAAAGGGAGGCATGAACCACGCCATTGCCCTGTCGCTCTCCGCTGTGAGCCGCATCGATTCGGTCGAGCTGGCACGGCGCGTGATCGTGCTCGGCAGCGCCCTCGCGCTTATTCTGGCAGGGCAAGCCTTCCCCGTCTGACCTTCGAGCGCGTAACCGAACTCGGTTTCCGTGCGAACTTGTGTCCATAGTCGACACGAGGACGATCACCATGACCCGCCATTTTAGCTTCCTGGCCGCTGTTGGCGGCGTTGCCGCCCTTGGTGCTGCTGCCTTGGCATTGCAGCAAGGGACCCCAGCCGATGCCAATCCGGGGGCCACCGCCAAGGCCCCGGTTGTCGCGGTCAGCGCTTCGCCGGTGCTGCTCGAGCTGTTCACCAGCCAGGGCTGCTCGTCGTGTCCGCCTGCCGATCAGCTCGCAGAAAAGCTTGCCACCAACCCTAATCTGGTCGTGATCGCCCGCCCTGTGACCTATTGGGACCGGCTCGGCTGGAAGGACACACTGGCGCGCGAGGCCAATACCGAACTTCAGCAAGACTATGCCCGCCACGGGCTCGCCGGGCGCAATGGTGTTTACACGCCGCAGCTGGTGGTTGACGGCGCCTATGGTGTGGTTGGCTCGCAGGCGGATGCCATCGCTGCCGGGATCAAGCGCTATGGCGGCAAGGGCGGCGCCGCGATCGATCTGACCGGGAGCTTGGCCAAGGGCTACACCGCCACGCTTAGCGGCAGCGCGACCAATTCGGCCGAGTTGGTGCTGTTCGGGGTGACCCGCAATGCCGAGGTCGCCATCGGACGTGGCGAAAACACCGGGCGCCGCGTTGCCTATACCAACGTGCTGCGCGCCGAGACCAAGCTCGCTGATTGGCGCGGCGGCAAGGCGAACGTGAGTGTGACCCTGTCGCAGCTCCAGGTGAAGGGGGCAGACCGTTATGCGCTGGTGCTACGCGAACCGGGCGGCGGCAAGGTTCTGGCCGCGCGCTGGATCGTCTGAGCTAGAGCACCCGCGCCAATGCTCCCAGTGCTGCTCCGCCGAGTACCAGCCCGACGCAAACACGCCAGACCGGGTCACTGATCCGGCCTGAAACCGCGTCACCCAGCCGGTTGCCGAGCAAGATCACGGGCAGCATCACCAGCGCAAACACGACAAGCTCCACCCGCAGAACGCCGAGCCAGATCGCCGATACCAACCCGGCGCTGGCAGCCATGGTGAAGACCAGCAGCATCGAAGCCTTGATCGTGACACGCGGCAGCGCGCGCCCGGCATAATAGGGCACCACCGGCGGTCCGGGCATGCCGGCATAACCTGTCATCAGCCCGCTCAGCACGCCGACCAAGCCCGTCACACCGCGCCCCGGCACCGCAGTCCCGCGCTGGGGCAGCAGGATCGCGACAAAGGCACTGAGCGCAATCAACGCGATCATCAGCCGCGCGACATCCGTGCCGGTCAGCGAGAGCGCATAGAGCCCCAGCGGCGTGGTCAGCACCACAAGGCCGCCAATCACCCAGGCGCTGGATTCGGCCTTGCGCACCAGCATCGGCACCTCGGTCATGCCGATCAGTAGCATCAGGCAATTGCCTAGCACCACCGCTTCGACCGGAGGCAGGGCGAGGGCCAGCACCGGTACCAGCAGGATTGCCATGCCGAACCCGGTCACCCCGCGTATGAACGAGGCGCCCAGTGCTGCCGCCAGCCCGACTGCGATTTGGAGCGTGGTGAAGCCCCCCAGCAGATCCATTCGGCTATGCGTTAGCCATCACCAGATCGGGCGACGTCGCTTCGCTCCGCAGCATCGCAATCGCTTCAGGCAGCGGCATCACCTTCTGGTGCTCCGCGCCCAAAGTGCGCACTGCAACCGTGCCTTCCTCGGCCTCGCGCTTGCCGACCACCAGCATGTGGGGGACTTTCGCGAGGCTGTGCTCGCGCACCTTGTATTTGATCTTCTCGTTGCGCGTATCGGTCTCGACCCGGATGCCGCTGGCCCGCAATTGGGCCGCCACGTCGCTGGCGTAACCGTCTGCGTCCGAGACGATGGTCGCCACCGCCACCTGCACCGGGGCCAGCCACACGGGCATCTTGCCAGCATAGTGCTCGATCAGGATCCCGATGAAGCGTTCCAGCGAGCCGAACAGCGCGCGGTGGAGCATGACCGGGCGGTGACGTTCGCCATCCTCGCCGATATAGCCGATGTCGAAGGCCTCGGGCAGGTTCATGTCGACCTGCAGCGTGCCGCATTGCCAATCACGGCCAATCGCATCGCGCAGCACGAATTCCAGCTTCGGCCCGTAAAACGCACCTTCGCCCTCGTTGATCGTATAGGTGAGGCCCATGGCGTCGAGCGTGTCGATCAGCGATCCTTCGAGCCGGTCCCAGGTTTCATCCGAGCCCATGCGATTTTCGGGCCGCGTGGAAAGCTTGATCCGCACATCCTCGAACCCGAACTCGCGGTAGATATCGAGCACCAGTTCGACCACCGCCCGGTTCTCGTTATTCAGCTGACCCGGCGTGCAGAAGATGTGCGCATCGTCCTGCGTGAAATGACGCACCCGCATCAAACCATGCAGCGCACCCGAAGGCTCGTAGCGGTGCACCTTGCCGAACTCGGCCATACGCAGCGGCAGATCGCGGTAGCTCTTGAGGCCATGCGCGAACAGCGACACTCCGCCGGGGCAATTCATCGGCTTCAGCGCGAAGACGCGTTCGTCCTCGGTGGTCGTGGTGTACATGTGGTGGCCGTAGTTGAACCAGTGCCCCGAGGTCTCCCACAGGCTGCGGTCCATCACGTCGGGGGTGTTGACCTCAACATAGCCCGCGCGCTCCTGCCGACGGCGCATATAGCCGATCAGGTTCTGGAACATCGACCAGCCCTTGGGGTGCCAGAACACCGCGCCCGGCGCGAAGTCCTCGAAATGGAACAGATCCAGCTCGCGCCCCAGCTTGCGGTGATCGCGCTTGGCAGCTTCCTCCAGCCGCGTCAGGTGGGCCTGAAGCTGCTTCTTGTTAAGCCAGCCGGTGCCATAGATGCGCGTGAGCTGGGCATTGTTCTGGTCGCCGCGCCAATAGGCCCCGGCCACGCGCATCAGCTTGAAGGCGTCGGGATCGAGCTTACCGGTCGAGGGGAGATGCGGACCGCGGCACATGTCAAGCCAGTCGTCGCCGCTCCAATAGACGGTCAATTCCTCGCCTTCGGGCAGTTCCTTGGCCCATTCGGCCTTGAACGCTTCGCCATCGGCCTCCCACTTGGCGATAAGCTGCTCGCGGCTCCACACTTCACGGCGCAGCGGCTTGTCGGCGCGGATGATACGGCGCATTTCTTCTTCGATAGCGGGCAGGTCATCCATCCCGAAAGGCTCGCGGTTCGCGGGCGCCTTCACGTCATAATAGAAGCCATCGTCGGTCGCCGGACCGAAAGTGATCTGCGTGCCCGGGAACAGCGATTGCACTGCCTCGGCGAGGATATGGGCATAGTCGTGCCGGGCGAGTTCGAGCGCCTCGGCCTCATCGCGCGCGGTGACCAGCGCCAATTCGGTATCGCCTTCAAACGGCCGGTTGAGGTCGCGCAGCTCACCGTCAACGCGCGCCGCAAGCGCTGCCTTGGCGAGGCCGGGGCCGATGGCCGCGGCAATGTCCGCCGGGGTCGAGCCGGGGGGCACTTCGCGCACCGAGCCGTCGGGCAGGCTGATCTTGAGCAATTCGGTCATGTTTCGCGTCCGTCTCGTTTGGAGCGCGTCCTGCCACAAGCCGGAGCGCACCGGAAGAGCGGTGTTGCCTGTATTGCCGGTTCAGGAAGGACACCGCGCCGCCCTGAACCGGGCGGCGGGCTGCCGGACTTAAGCCGCGCGCCCCCGCCCCCGGATGGTAGTCCGAGTGGTGGTTGTCGCGGTGGTGGTCAGCAGCATGGCCATGCGGGGCAGATAGGCATCCAACAGCCAAAAGTCACGCGCAAGTTGATCAAACACGCTCAGGGCCGGGATTTTGGTGACCATCAATGGAAAGCCTCCTGGGTATTACATACATGACAAAGCGCAACGCAGAAGCTACAGATTCGGATGATGAAACCAGCGATCCAGCGTTCCGCTCAATGGTTGAGCAAGAGAACGCCAGAATTGCGGCAGCATGGGCCGGTGCGGGGTTAAGCGTGCCCCTGCCCGAACTCAGCGGCGAACGCCTCGACAACTTCCTCGCTCGCTTGAGCGAAATTGAGAAGCGCTGGCACAGCCTCTAGATCGGGGAAGCCCCCCTCGGTGAACCAAAATTCAAGTTTGGCATCAATTGTCCCCAAACATTGTTCGGCCTGCCGTTGTGTCATCAAGGATTTTGCCAACGTTTCGGTCGAACCAAATGAGGCCAAGAAAGAACCAAAGCCAAAAGTGGAAACACGCGCAGTCCCTATGGATGGGATCATTAGTTCGTGTTTGTCTAGGTTATTCAGATCACTAAGTTTTCGTAAGGTTGCGTTTCCGCCGTCGCGGTATGGCTTAACTCGCAAGATCGCGTCGTTAACATCCTGGCCTAATCGAGGAAAGGGTGAGCGGGTTAGTCGCTCTTTGAGTTTAAACTCATTAATTTCAAATGGGAGTTTAACCTTCTCGGTGCTTTTTGACCTCATTCTAGCAATGTCACAGAGCATTATGTCTAAGAGGCCGTTTCGAAAGGGGTTGAGCGGCTGAGGTTGCTGTGATTCCGGGGGTTTTGCAGACAACCCGGAGATTATGATGTGGACCCCGGCCACCCGCGCGCA
>JBJTTE010000182.1:0-10671 GCA_046080005.1 Erythrobacter sp. | reverse complement strand
TCTCGCTTGCTTGTTACTGCTACCCTTTCAGCTTTGCTCACTGCCTGCTCGGGTGGGGGAGACAAGGCCGAGGCCCCGGCTACAAAAGACGCGCCCCCCATCATCAAAGAGCGCGAGGATAACTTCGAGGGGATCGGCGATGCCTTCAAGGCTGCACGCGGCGAGTTGGAGAAGGACGCGCCCGATTTCGCTCTGATCGCCGCCAAGGCCACTGATATCAATGCTCGTGCGATGAAGATTGAAGGCCACTTCCCCGCTGGAACGAGCACCGCTGACGGCTTCAAGACCGAAGCATTGCCGACAATCTGGGAGAAGCCCGAGGCCTTCAAAGCCGCTGCGCAAAAACTGGTCGATGAAAGCGCCAAGCTGGCCACTGTGGCAGGTGGAGGCGATAAGGCCGCTGTCGGCGCGCAAGCGATGGCGATGGGCGGGGCGTGCAAGGGCTGTCACGACCAGTTCCGGCTTGACGACAAGAAGTAATCCGGATGGACACGCCGATGAGCACGCCAACTGCGCTTGGGCGCGACGTGCGCGTGTGGGACCCGTTGCTGCGGCTCACCCATTGGAGTTTCCCGATCCTCATTCCAGCGATGTGGTGGACGGCCGAGAATTCCAAGTGGGCGCTGCACAAGCGGCTCGGCCTCGTTTTGCTCGGCCTGCTGGTTTTCCGGGTTTTGTGGGGCTTTCTCGGTCCGGAGACTGCCCGCTTCTCGAGCTTCGTCAAAGGGCCGGTTGCGGTGATGGCCTATCTGCGCGGCAGCTTGCCAAACGCGGGGCCGCAGATCGGCCATTCGCCGCTTGGGGGGTGGAGCACGCTCGCGCTGATCGGAGCGATGCTCGGGCAGGTGAGCTTGGGGCTGTTTGCTGGCGATCCCTTCGATGGCACCACCGGTCCGCTCAATCCGCTGGTGGGGGTGGCGCTCGCCGATACGATCACCACGCTCCATGAGACCTTGTTCTGGGTGATCGCAGGGCTGGTCACGCTGCATCTGACGGCGATCACCTGGTATGCGGTGCGCGGCGAGGATCTGCTGGGGCCGATGGTGAGCGGCGATCGTCCGCCAATGGTCGGCGTCGCCGGAATCGGGCCAATGCCATGGGCGCGCGGGCTTTTGGCAGCAGCTCTGGCGGCTGGAATTGCCCTCTGGCTGGCGAACGGTGCGCCGCCCTTGACCTGAACGCGCCTCCCCGTGGTATGCCCAAGGGGAGGGCGTCCGCATCACGTTCCTAGAGCTGCCCGAGCATGTGCTCCGCGCTTGAGACCTTGAAGTCGCCCGGCTCTTCAACGTTGAGCTGTTCAACCACACCGTCGTTGATCACCATCGAGAACCGCTGGCCGCGTTTGCCCAAACCGAAGCCCGAGCCATCCATTGTCAGGCCGATCGCCTCGACGAAATCGGCATTGCCATCGGCGAGCATCGTGATGGCATCGCTACCGGCAGCCTTGTTCCAGGCGCCCATCACGAAAGCGTCATTGACCGCAGTGCCTACGATTTCGTCAACGCCCTTGGCCTTGAGGTCTTCGGCCTTGTCGACATAGCCCGGCAGGTGGCGCGCCGAGCAGGTCGGAGTGAAGGCACCGGGGACCGAAAACAGCGCAACCCGCTTGCCAGCGAAATACTCAGAGGATTTGACCGGCTGTGGGCCTTCCGATGTGGCCTTGATGAGCGTGACTTCGGGGATCGTGTCGCCAACAGAAATCGTCATTGTATATCCATCCTCATGACTTGGGGGAGAGTCGGGTGCTCCCTAGCCTGCGGGCAACGCAGGGGCAACAAATAGACATATAAAGATAAGTTTATATTTGCCCTTCGCCAGATATGCCGCTACGGGCGTGTTTCATCAACTTGCTCCCCATTTTTTACCCCGACGCGCGACCTTGCGCAGGAGATATCGTCATGGCCACTCTCGTTTCCGAAATCACCGCCGCCCCGGATCACGAATTTGTCATCAAGGACATTGCGTTGGCCCGTTTTGGCCGTGACGAGATCAAGATCGCCGAGACCGAAATGCCCGGCCTGATGGCGCTGCGCGAAGAATATGGAGCCGCGCAGCCGCTTAAGGGCGCGCGGATCACCGGCTCGCTCCATATGACGATCCAGACCGCAGTGCTGATCGAGACCCTTGTCGCGCTCGGTGCCGAGGTGCGCTGGGCAACTTGCAACATTTTCTCGACCCAGGATCATGCGGCCGCCGCGATTGCTGCGAGCGGCATTCCGGTCTTCGCGATCAAGGGCGAAACCCTGGCCGAGTATTGGGACTATGTCGGCCGCATCTTTGATTGGGCGAGCGAAGCTGACCCTGATGTCACTTGCAATATGATCCTCGATGATGGCGGCGATGCGACCATGTTCGCGCTGTGGGGCGCGCGCCTTGAAGCAGGCGAGGAAATGGGCGAGCCGAGCAATGCCGAGGAAATCGAATTCCAGCACGCATTGAAGGCCTTCATCGCTGCGAAGCCCGGCTACCTCACCAAGACTGTCAAGGCGATCAAGGGGGTCTCGGAAGAGACCACCACGGGCGTGATGCGGCTCTATCAGATCGCCAAGCAAGGCAAGCTGCCTTTCCCGGCGATCAATGTGAATGATTCGGTCACCAAGTCAAAGTTCGACAACCTCTATGGTTGCAAGGAATCGCTGGTTGACGCCATCCGCCGCGCGACTGACGTCATGCTCGCCGGCAAGGTCGCCTGCGTCGCCGGTTACGGGGATGTCGGCAAGGGCTCAGCGGCTTCGCTTCGGGATGGCGGCGCGCGCGTAATGGTCACCGAGATCGACCCGATCTGTGCTCTCCAGGCGGCGATGGACGGCTTTGAAGTCGTGACCATGGAAGAAGCGGTCAAGCGCGCTGACATTTTCGTCACCGCCACTGGCAACGAAGACGTCATCACTGCCGAGCACATGATGAACATGAAGCCGATGGCGATTGTCTCGAATATCGGCCACTTCGACAGCGAAATCCAGATTAGCGCTCTGAGCAACTATGACTGGCGCGAGATCAAGGAAGGCACCGACCTCGTCACGTTCCCGGATGGCAAGGCGATCATCATCCTCGCCAAGGGCCGTCTGGTGAACCTTGGCTGCGCCACCGGGCACCCCAGCTTTGTGATGAGCGCGAGCTTCACCAATCAGACCCTCGCCCAGATCGAGCTGTTCACCAAGGCGGATGAGTACGACAACGACGTGTACGTGCTGCCCAAGCACCTCGACGAAAAGGTTGCTGCGCTGCACCTGGAAAAACTGGGTGTAAAGCTGACCCAGCTCAGCGAAAAGCAGGCGAGCTACATCGGCGTTCCGCAAGCTGGTCCGTTTAAGCCGGATCACTACCGCTATTGATTGGGCGACAAAGCCAAACTCGCCGTCCGCTCCGCCCTGCTGTGCCACAGGGCTGGGGGCGGGCGGCTGCCCCCCCGTTGCGCTCCGGCGTTGGTGCGCATAGCGATTGAGCGATGAACCTCCCGCCTCTCTCGCTGGTGCTGATCGCTCTCGTGCTTGCGGCATGGACGGTGGGCGCGGCGTTGGTGGTTCTGCGAGCAAGCCGCAGTGTTGCCCGCACCAAAGCGATGCGAACCAGCCTCAAGCGGATGCAGACCCTGCTTGATGTTGCCCCGGCGCTTCCCTTGTTGGTCAGGGCCGACGGGCGGATTGAGGCGTCTGAAAAGCTGGCCCGGATGCTGGGGCTCTCGGCACTCCCCAAATATCTTTTTGAACTGACTATGCCGGCTGACGATCCGCAGATCGGCGGGCTCGACAAAACGCAGATCGATCAGCTTTGGACCCAAATCCAGAGCACTCAGAAGAGCGCGGCGCCATTCCGCATGGTCCTCAATCTGCCGGACTCGCAGCGCAGCCTTGCTCTCTATGGCACGCTTGCCGATCCGCAAGTGTCGCCCGCCGGCGCGGCGTTGGTGTGGGTCTTCGACTTTACTGAAAACCATGCCGAGATGGCCCGCCTGCGCACCGCTGCAGCCCGCGCGACCGGCGATTTCGCCGCATTGGTGGGCCTGATCGAAGCGGCGCCGATGCCAATGTGGTTTCGCGGCGCTGATCTGACCCTCCAGCTTGTCAATCAGGCCTATGTCGATGCCGTGGGCGCTTCGAGCGCGGCTGAGGTGGTCGACGGGCAGATCGAACTGCTTGAGCCCGAGGATGGCCGTTTGCCGACTGACATTGCGCGCGCCACGCTGCTGCAGCAGAACAAGTCCGAACGCATTGTCGCTGCTACCACCCATGGCGCGCGTCGCACCTTGCGTGTCAGCGACCTGCCGCTCGGGCAGGAGGGGGTAGCGGGCTATGCCATCGATATCGAGGAACAGCAGCAGGTCGCCCGCGACTTCCGCGCCTTCGTTCACGCGCAGCGGGCGCTGCTTGATCAGCTTTCAGTCGGCGTCGCGCTATTTGATGGCGATGAGCGCCTGACCTTCGCCAACCGTCCGTTCCGGCGGCTGTTCAGCCTGACCGAGGACGCCATCGAGGCGAATGTGCCATTTGAGCGGTTCCTTGCCGAAGCGCGCGAACGTGGGCGCACCCCCGAAGTGCGTGACTTTCCCGAATGGCGGCGCGAGCGTGCGGCATGGTTCGAGATGCGCGAGGTTTTCGAGGAACCTTGGCCGCTCCCCGGCGGCACCCATTTGCGTGTCGTCGCCCAGCCAATGCCCGACGGCGGGCTTGTCTTGATTGCCGAGGATCGCACCGAGAGCCTTGCTCTATCGGCGGTGCGCGACACCCTGCTGCGCACCCGCACCGCGACACTCGACAGTCTGTTCGAGGCTTTGGCGATCTTCGCGCCCGATGGTTCCGTCCAGCTGTGGAACCGCAGTTTCGCGGTGACCTGGGGCCTTTCGACGAAGCTTCTCGATCAGCATCCTAGCGCTGATGAACTGCTTAGAGCGATCGGTCGCAACCTCGTCAAACCTCAAGAAACGAGCCTGATCGGTGCGGTCGTGCGCGCCGCTACGCTCGACCGGCGCGAGAAGGAAGGGCGGGTAAAGCTTGCCGATGGCCGCACGCTGCGCTTTGCGGGGGTCCCGCTGCCTGATGGCAATGGGCTTCTGACTGTGCTTGATATTACCGCTTCGCAAAAGGCCGAGCAGGCGCTGCGCGAACGCGCCGAGGCGCTTGAGGAAGCCGATGCGGTGAAAGCGCGGTTCGTGGCGAACATGAGCTATGAATTCCGGACCCCGCTGACCACGATCGGCGGTTATGCCGAATTGCTCAAGAGCGGCGCAGCAAGCAATGCCGAACAGGCTGATGAATATCTTGATGCGATCCTTGTGGCGGTCGAGCGGCTTACCGAGCAGGTCGAAAATGTGCTCGATCTATCGCAGAGCGAGGCGGGCTTGCTGCCGATCCGCAAGGAGCGGCTCGACATGCTCGATTTCCTCACGGTGCTGGTACGGGAACGTGAACGGGCGATCATCGACGCAGGCCTGAGCCTTGACTTGAAGGGCCGCCGCGGGCGCGTGGTTGCGGCTGACCCTCGCCAGATTGGCCGCGCGGTGGGTAACCTGCTTGATAATGCCATTGCCGGGACACCCGAAGGTGGACGGATCATGATCGAGATCAGGAAGCCGCCGCCCGATGCGAGCGGGAGTGTCGAGATCATCATCTCCGATAACGGCCGGGGGATGACCTCGCAGGAGTTGGCGCGTGCGCTCGGGGGCCTGAAGCCCGATCGCGATGCCCCGCCCGAGAAGCGCACCGGTCTCGGCATCCCGCTCGCCCGAGAGCTGATCAAGGCCCATGATGGCAGTCTCGATATTGTCAGCCGCATGGGTGCAGGCACCACCGCAACTCTGCGCTTGCCGTGACGGGCCACTGACTGTGACCGAAACGCGCAAGACCCTGCCCGATCTTGCGGCAATGGCCGCCTATGGCGGGCGCATTGCTGATCGTTTGCGGGCAGGCGATGTGGTGGCGCTCGAAGGCGGCCTTGGTGCAGGCAAGACAACGCTCGCCCGTGCGATCCTGGCAGCTCTAGGCCATTCGGGCGAGGTGCCGTCTCCGACCTTCACAATCGTCGAAACCTATACCTCCCCGCCGCTGCGCTTGCCCTTGGTCCACGCCGATTTCTACCGCCTGGACAGCCCGTCCGAGCTGATCGAAATCGGCCTTGACGAGTATCGCGAGGGCGCAGTGCTGCTTGCCGAATGGCCTGATCATGCGGGCGGTTTCGGACATGAGCCGGGGTGCCTCTCGATCAGCCTCGAGCCAGTGGGAGAAAGCGGGCAAGGTGGGCGGATTGCGATTGCCCGGGGGGCGGCGGATTGGGTAGGGCGAATGCCATGAGCGAATTGCCAGCAGGTCTTGTCGCATTCACTGCCCGCGCCGGGTGGAGCGATGCCGAAGTTGATGCCTTACCCGGTGATGCGTCGTTCCGGCGCTATTTTCGGCTGCGGCGCGTGAGCGGCGAGAGCGCGATGCTGATGCACGCCCCGCCGCCGCACGAGGACCCGGCGCCGTTTCTTCATGTGGCGCATTGGCTGAACCATCACGGCATGCGTGCCCCAGCGATCCTCGCCGAGGATGCGGGCGAGGGCTGGGTGCTGATCGAGGATTTCGGCGATGACCGGATGCGCGATTGGCTCGATGTGAACGCTGCGGATGAGCGCGCTGCTTATGAGGCGGCCATCGACGCGCTGACAGTGCTGCATCGCCTGCCCCCAGGTCCCTTTGCGCCCTATGACATGGCTGTCTATGCCCGCGAAGCCGCACTGCTGACCGAATGGTATTGTCCCGCCCAGGGCCTTGCCATCGACGCTGAGGGCTATGCGGCAGCTTGGGAAGAGGTGCTTGCTCCTGTGCTCGCGCGCCAAGCGCCCGGGGTCACTGTTCTGCGCGATTATCATGCCGAGAACATCATGCTGCTGGGTGGCCGACCAACCGCGCCGCAGGGATTGATCGACTTTCAGGACGCGCTGGTAGGCCACCCGGCCTACGATCTTGTCTCGTTGTTGCAGGACGCACGGCGCGATGTTGCGGTCGATCTGGAGACAGCAATGCTGCTCCACTACGTCCAAGGCATGGGCGGTGCGCAGGACGATTTCCTCGCGGATTATGCCACCTTGGGGGCGCAGCGGAACGCCAAGATCGTTGGTATCTTCACGCGGCTCAACCAGCGGGATGGCAAGCCGCGCTACCTTGCGATGATCCCGCGCGTGTGGGCGGCGCTTGAGCGTGATCTGGCGCATCCGGCGCTCGCGCCAGTCGCGCGCTGGTTCGATGCCAATATTCCTGATGATCTGCGCGCGGCCAACGGAGCATTCGCTGCGTGAGTTTCCCACCGCTCGCCTCTGACACCGCGATGATCCTTGCAGCCGGGCTGGGCAAGCGGATGCGCCCGCTCACCGCCAGCCAGCCCAAGCCGCTGGTTAGGGTTGCAGGCAAGGCGCTGATCGACCACGCGCTCGACCGCCTGGTTGACGCTGGCGTCGCTAAGGCCGTGGTCAATGTCCACTATCTGGCTGACGCGCTTGAAGCCCATGTGCTGGCGCGCAAGAGCCCGCAAGTCAGCGTTTCTGACGAGCGCGCGCTCCTGCTTGAAACCGGGGGCGGTATGATGAAGGCGCTACCGCAGCTGCCCGATCCCTTCTTTGCCTTGAACGCCGACAATATCTGGCTCGACGGGCCCAAGAGCGTCTTTCATGATCTCTCGCGGCGCTGGAACCCTGAGATAATGGACGCGCTATTGCTGGTGGTGCCGCACGCCCGCGCGCTCAACTTCAACGGCCCGGGCGATTTTCACATGGATGCGATAGGCCGCCTCTCGCGCCGTCGCGACGGACGCATAGCGCCATTCATTTACACCGGCATACAGCTGGTCAGCCATCGTCTCCTGCGCGACGCACCGCAAGGGCCGTTCTCGACCAATATTCTGTGGGACCGGGCGAAACAGGAGGGCCGCTTGTTCGGCCTCAGCTTCACCGGCCTGTGGTTTGAGGTGGGCACCCCACAGGCCATCCGTCCGACCGAGGAGGCGCTGCTGGGTGCCTGAGCCGCGCAAGCCCGGCCCCCGCATCTTTTCGATCGCCGCGCATCGTGGCTTCGCCGACGCGCTGGTGCCGGGCCTTGTGCCACGTTACCGGGAGGAGGGCTTTGGGCTCGCGCGGCTTACGCTCTTGGTGCCCTCGAGCCGCGCAGCGCGCACGCTGTCGGAAGCCTTTATCCGCCATGCCGGTGAAAGCGGAGAGGGCGGCCTCTTGATGCCGCGCATGATCGCGGTCGGCGATCTTGACCTTGACGAGAAGCTGGGTGCCGCGCTCGATCCGCTCGGCGCGTCTGACATCCCCCCGGCCTGTGCTCCCGTGGCGCGGTGGCTCACGCTCGACCGCCTGATCGCCGAGGAACGCGAGAGCGAGGGCATGGCTCCTCTGCCAGGGCGGGCACGCCTCAAACTGGCGAGCGAGATGGCGCGGACGATTGACCGCTTGCTGGTCGAGGAAAAGGCGTTCGAGGATCTGCTGGGTGAGGCGGTGCGCGACAGTGTCGCTGCACTTGCAAGCCACTGGGAGCGGTCGATCCGCCTCTTTGCGCGGGTCAATCTGCGCTGGCAGGCGGAGCTGGCTGAGCGCGGCCAGATTGACGCGGCAACCCGGCGCAACCTGTTGTTTGATCGCGCTGCCCGTCGTTGGCAAGAAGCGCCGCCTGCGCGCCCAATGCTTGCTGTCGGGGTTACGAGCGCCGCGCCCGCGCTCGCGCGATTGCTACGGGTGATTGCCGAACTGCCGGAAGGTGCGGTGGTGTTGCCTGACCTTGACCTTGCGATGGGGGATGCGGCTTGGGACGAGCTCGGCCTGGCCGGAGCGGCAGTCGAGCCCGGCGGACCGGTTTTCGCGCCAGGCGATGCGCTGAGCCATCCGCAATATCACCTTAAATTGTTGCTCAACCGCATGGGGATCAACCGCGCCGAGGTGCGGCAATGGCACCGCCGCGGGATCGCCGCGGCTGACCCTGCGAGAGCGCGGGCGATCTCATCGTTGTTCCTGCCGCCGCAGGCGAGCCGCGCTTGGATTGCGTTGCAGGCACGTGACCGGCAGCTTGAAGGGGTGCGCCTCATTGCCGGTGCCACATCCGAGGAGGAAGCGCAGGCGATTGCCTTGCTGGTGCGCGAGGCGCTGGAGCAGCCCGCAAGACGCGTCGCTGTGGTCACCGCCGATCGCGGACTTGCGCGGCGCGTGGCGCAGCATCTGGAGCGCTGGAATATCATCGCCGACGATTCGGCAGGGCGCCCGCTGGCGCTGACCCCGGCCGGGCGCTTGTTTGGACTGCTCGCTGAGATAGCGGCAAAGGGTCCCGATCCGGGCAATCTTGTGGCCGCACTCGGTCATCCGTTGGTGCATGGGTGGGACGGCGCAGCCCGACGCGCTTGGTTGGTGGGCCTGCGCGGGCTTGACCGTGCACTGCGTGGGCCTTCACCCGCACCGGGGCTGGCACCGCTGCGCCAAGCCGCCGCCAAGGCCGACGTTGCCACGTGGTGGGAAGAAGCCGAGGCATTGATTGCACGGCTCGTTGATTGGCCGCCCGAGATCGCTTTGGCCGAAGCGCTTGCGCGTCTTTCTGCCAGTGCTGAAGCCTTTGCCCGAACCGCCATTTGGGAGCGCGAGGATGGCCGTGCGCTCGGCGCGCTGGTCGAGGAGCTGCGCGGCACAGCCGAGGCACTCGGTACGCGGATCGAGACTGCGGATCTGGCAGGCGTGCTCCGCGATTGCATGGAGGCAGTCGCGGTCCGCCCCGGCTATGGCGGGCATCCGCGGGTGGCGATCTACGGCCTGCTGGAAGCCCGGATGGCGCGCGCGGATCTGGTGATCTGCGGCGGCCTTAACGAGGGGAGCTGGCCGCAGCCTCCCGCTGCTGACGCGCTGCTTGCGCCTGCGATCCTACGGGCACTCGGGGTACCAGGGGCCGAGTTTCGCATCGGGCTTTCAGCGCATGACCTTGCTGGCGCGATGGGTGCGCCAGAGGTGGTGCTGAGCCGCAGCTTGCGCGATGCCGATGGGCCGACGCTGCCCTCACGCTTCCTGCTGCGTGTCGAGGCCCTGCTCGGCGATGATCTCGACAAGGAGCACCGCGAGCGGAACATCCCCGCGTTGCTACCCCATATTGATCGCCAGCGACCGCCCGCACCCGAATATCCGCGACCCGCACCCGATCCTACGCCCGACCAGCGCAACGTGCCGATCAAGGCCACCGCGCTCGACCGGTTGCTGGGCGATCCCTACCAGTTCTATGCACAAGCTATCCTTGATCTGAAGCGGCTCGATCCGCTGGCGACCGATCCCTTCAGCGATCCAGCGCTGCGCGGCACGCTCGTGCATGAGATTCTCGACCAATGGCACAAGGCGCGGGTCGCCGAGCCCGGTCTTGCGCTCGCGCCCTTTGCCGCGGCGCATTTCGCAGCAGCACGCGTGCACCCGTTGTTCCGCGCATTGTGGCAGCCGCGCCTGATCGCCGCGCTCGAACGCTTCGAGCAATGGATCGCGAAGATTGCGCGCGAGGACAGGGTGACGCTCGCAAGCGAGATTGATGGCGAGATGATTTTCCAAGGCGTTAAGGTCAAAGGTCGTGCTGACCGGATTGACCAGCTCGCGGACGGAAGCCTTGCCATCGTCGACTACAAGACCGGCGCACCGCCGCCCAAGAAGCAGGTCATCGCGGGCTATGCCCTGCAACTCGG
>JBJTTE010000181.1:0-5469 GCA_046080005.1 Erythrobacter sp. | reverse complement strand
GCATACGCTTACGCCGTCCACCGCGCCTCCGAACCTCCCCGACGAGTGGCAGCCTGAGCGCGTTCCCGGTGCCGTCGAATTGCTAGGTAAGTCCTATATCAACGCGTTGACCAATCCGATCCGCCAGATTCAGGTCGCGACAAAGGCAATCCCGGGGCTTGCCAAGACGATTACAGGCCTTGTGACCCGCCAGTTCAAGCTGACCAGCGACTATGTGCCGCCGCGCACACGGTTCAACCGTTCGATCTCAGCGCACCGGGTGGTCGAAGGCCGTGGTTTCCCATTGGCCGACTTCAAGACGATCCGCACATTGCTGCCAGAGGCCAAGGTCAATGATGTCGGTCTGGCGATCATCGGCGGGGCGTTGCACAAATATCTGGTCGCCAAGAATGATCTGCCCAAGTCGACCATGACCGCCATGGCCCCGATTTCGGTCCGATCGACGGATGAAAAGGGTGCCATGGGCAATCAGGTGGCGGCGATGATCGCCCCGCTTGGCACGCATCTCGCCGACCCAGTGGAACGCTTGCGTTACGTGTTTTCACAGACCAGCAATTCGAAGGCCCTGACCAATGCGCTTGGTGCGCGCACGATGACCGAAGTGAGCAAGGTCAATCCGCTGCTCTACATGGCGCTGGGATCGCAATTGTTCAGCCGGGTGAGCCTGGCGCATCGCTTCGCGATGCCGTTCAACACCGTCGTCACCAATGTGCCCGGCCCGCCGGTGCATATCTATTCGGCTGGCGCGCGGATGGAGAGCATGGCGCTGGCGCTGATCTGCCTGAACGATGGGCTGGGCCTCGCCCGCATCGTGCAGAGCTATGTTGACGAGATCGTGATCAGTTTCACGGCATGCCGTGACATCATGCCCGATCCGGAATTCTACGCCGATTGCCTCCAAGCGAGTTTCGACGAGTTGCTGGCCGCGGCAAAGGCGCCGCCTCCGCCCGAGGCTGCCAAACCAGCCGAAAAGAAGGCAGCGAGCACCCGCGCAAAGCCCACCAAACCCACAGCGAAGGCGGCAACACCCAAGATTGCTGCACGCACCAGCAAGAGGAAAGCATGATGGCAACCGCCGCAAAGGATTGGAAAGACCAAGCAGAAGATCCACCGGCACGCCCTCCCAACCGGCTGTGGACGCTCTCTGAAGGGCGCGCGATGCTCGAACTCGGTGCATTCTATGCCACCCGTGCATGGCTCGGAGCCCTGCCCCGGGGTAACGGACACGCGGTGATGGTGCTCCCGGGCTTTATGGCCTCGAACAGCTCGACCGTGCCGATGCGGAGCCTGCTCGGCACCCTTGGCTATAAGGCGCACGGCTGGGATTCTGGCCGCAACATCCGTGTCAACGAACAGCTTCTGACGCGGCTTGAGGCGCAGCTCGGGCGCTTGCATGACGAGAGCGAAAGCAAGGTCTCGCTTGTCGGATGGAGCCTTGGAGGGGTGTTGGCGCGCGAGCTGGCCAAGATCCATCCAGAAAAGGTGCGGCAGGTCATCAGTCTGGGCAGCCCGATCTCTGACGACCGGAACCATACCAATGCCGCGCGGCTGTTCGCCTATTTCAACGGCAATGAACCCGAACAATTGCGCGGCGGGCAGTTCCGTGGGCTCGACATGGCACCGCCCGTGCCGACCACCTCGATCATCACCAAGACCGATGGCGTGGTGCACTGGCGCGGGAGCGTGCAGCACCCGAACCGGACGGTGGAAGGCCAGCCGAGCGAGAACATCTTCGTTTACGCCAGCCATTGCGGCCTGGGGGTCAATCCCAGCGTGATGATTGCCGTGGCGGATCGGCTGGCTCAGCCCGAAGGCACGTGGCAGCCCTTCTCGCCGAACCTGTTCCAGTCGTGGATGTTTCCGACCGCCGGCACCGCGAGTTAGAAGAGCTTGCGCAGATCAATCCCGAGATAGAGGCCGAGCGGGTCGATCACGAAGGGGTTGTAGTTGATCGGGGTCTGACCCGCCGCATCCCGCATTCTGCGCTGCGCATCGAACAGGTTGTCGGCGACCAAGGATACGCGGAAGTCTTTCAGCAGCCCTTCGTTCTTGCCCGTTACCTCGCCGACATTGGCAAAAATCCTGAGGTTGAAGGTGAGGATGTCGCTGAAGAACAAATCGGTACTACCCGGAAGACCCGAGCCGTCCAGTCGCGTCTCGCCGGTGTAGATCCCGGAGAGGCGGAAGCCCAAGCCCTTGCCGAACAGGCCCGCTTCCAACCGGCTCGAATGTCGCGGCTGGCCGAAGGCACCCGTCGCCTGACCGTCAAGCTGGTCGAGCGGAGCAAGCCCGGGCGCGATCAGGATCTCGTTGGCGAGTTCCAGAGTATGGGTCAGGTTGAAGAAGTACCGCCAGCCGGGAAAACTGCCCGCGGCAAGCGGATTGAAGGCCGGACCACCTGCAGGCGGGCCGCCCCCGCCCCCAGCGCCGGGAGGTCCGCTTGCAGGCGGCGCAGCAGCGCAGAACTGCTGCTGGAACCGGGCGATCGCCTCAGGCGGGATAGACCCATCAGGGCCGCGCGAGCGATCAAGCGCCAATTTGATAAACGCGGGATCAACGCCGGGAAGCTCCGCCGAAGTATCCTCTCCGCGCTCGATCTTGCCGATCAGAGCGGTAATCGCCGCTGCGCCATCTGGGGCGCACGCCTTTTCCCGGAAGGCCGCAAACTGCGGCGGCATGCCCTGGCCTTGCGCTCCCGGCGCTCGCGGCCCGCCAGGCGCTCCGCTCGGCCCGCCAGCCGGAGCGCCAGCACTGGCGCCTGCTTGCATGCCACCCAGCAAGGAAGGGTCAATGCTGCAAATGCGGGTGCGGAATTGACCGAGGCGGGCTGCATCAATCTTCCCATCCGCACCGCGCAGCCGCGCCATCAGCGGGGCCAGGCGGGCTGGGTCGACCCCGGGAAATTCGCCCGAAATGTCCGCACCGCTGTCAATCGCTGCAACCAGCTTGTCAAGGAAGGCCGCCCCGTCTTCAGCGCATAGCCGGGCGCGGAAAGCCATGAATTGCTCGCGCTGCTCGGCGGTCGGCATCCCGCCAAAGCCGCCTGCCGGAGGTGGGGCGGCCGACGCCGCGCCTGCGCCCTGCTGCCCCGCAGGGTTCGCAGCAGGCGCTGCCGGTTGTCCGGCTGCCGGAGGAGCTCCTGCACCGCCGCCGCCACCGCCAAAGCGGCCTCCGCCGCCGGGCCTGCCGCCGCCCGGTCCGCCAAATCCGCCCGGCCCGCCTGCCGGTGCACCGATGCTGCCATTGGTCGAGAAGATGAATTGCAAGCGATCCGCCCGCGTCTCGGCAAAGCTGACCGCGCGTCTGTCAACAGCAGTGAGCCGACCGCTGAAGTCGCGCGTTACCCGTCCGGGGAAGGCTGCCTCGATCTCCGAGGTAATCTGCGGGAAGCCGCTTACAACATTGTCGGAACGGTTGCGAATGTACTCGACCGTGAGCTGGGTGTTTTCCCAGAACGGCAGGCTCCAGTTGGCGGCGAACTTCCAGTCACGCTGGGTTTCGGCTGGCAGATCGGGATTGCCGCCGGGCCGAACGTCAGCGAGGACGGTTTCGCCGCGGACAAAATCAAACACCGGCACGTTGAGGTTTACAATCTGCGGGTTGCCCAGCGCGGCAAGCCCGGGCGCAACCTCACGCCAGATATAGGTGGCCGACAGATCGAGCCCCTTGAAAGGGGTCCACGTGAGCCCCGCGTTCCAGTCCCCCAGCACGCCAAAATCGCTGAGATCCTCGACACCGGCCTGAAGGTTGAGTGTGAAACTGCCGAGCGTATCGAGGAATTCTTCGCGCGAGCTGGTGAGCGGAATGACGACATTGGCCCCGGTCGAAAGACTGCGGCGGGTCAGCGTGACATCCGTCGCTGATCGCGTATCGGCGCTCTCGATTTGCTGCCAATTGAGCCCCAGATCGAAGGTCGCGGTCACTTCGCCCGCTGGCAAATTGCCGAGTCCCCCTTCCAGGGTTGTAAGGGAACTGCCGGTGAGTGACCTGCTGCGGGCGATGTCAAATCCGTTGCCGGTGTCGGTCGGTAGAGGGCCGCCGATCGCCAGTGTGCCCGCGCGCGCGGCGTTCTGAAAAATGGCCAGCTGTTCAGGCCGCAAGCGGCGGTCGATCTCGGTCTCGCTCTCGGCAAACGAAGCATCAAAGGTGCTGGTGACGCGAAAGGCGTTAACGGGTCTGGTGATCGAACCAGCGGCCGAGATCGTATCGGTCGCGTTACGACGAGCCAAAGGCGTCTCTTCCCCAAAGGTCCGCACTGCGCTCGCACCAGCCGGGCTGGTCAGCAATACGGTGTTAAGCCCGTCAAGGCTGCGGCTCTCGCTTCGGGAGTAATTGACGTTGGCGCTCAGCGACGTGCCGCTGTCAATGATCGCCTTGGCCCATGACACATTCGCATCGAGATCGAAGCTATCGGCCAGCAAACTGCGAAACCTCGCCTGATCAGGGTCGCCGACAACTTGCGAGATCGAGCCTTCCGCCTGAGGGACATCGCGCTCAGCTTCGCTCAGCAGGGTCGTATCCTCGACCCCGATGCTGGCATTGATCCGTCCACCACCGGCGATCTTGAGCAAGCCGAGCTGCTGTTCGCTGCGGGTATAGCCGCCGCGCGAGGGCGCCTCGAACTCTAAATCAGCCTGACGGTTGGAATAGTTATCCTTCAGGATCAGGTTGATAACCCGGCGATCAGGCGGAAAGCCAAAGCGTTGAGCGACTTCTTCGGGAAAGACCTCCACCCGCGCGAGCGCTTCGGGCGGATAATTGGCAAATTCGCGGAAGGAACCAACGCGGATGCCGTTAATCAGAATCACGGGCTGGCCGCCGCCGCGACCCCGCGCGGAGCCCGTGCGCGCGCTGATCTGGGCGATAAGGTCGATGATCGAAGTCACCCCCTCTGCGGAGATGGCGTTCTCGTCGAGCTCAAGTAGCGGGGGCTGATCAACCAATAGCTGTCCCTTGAGCCGCCCGGACCGGACGATGATCTCATTGGGGCTTATGCCTCCGTCGCTCGCAGGCTTGATGCCCTCCTCCTTCGGGTCAGCTGTACCTTCGGGCTGTGGCTGGGTGGTCTCCCCGGTCGTCGCTGCGGACAGCGGCAGTGCGAGCGCAAGAGCAAAGCCGCAGGTACCGGCGCGCAGGCTGGCGCGAGAGAACGGAGAGAGCTTCATGTGGTACCCTTAATTTGAATTCGACAGTCAAGGCGGCTTGTTGCCGCTTCTCTGGCACCCTTGGTTACAGCGAACACCGCGCGCCAAATGCACGTCTCTCGTCGAAAAATCAGCGCAAAGAATGCCCTGTCTGCCGCCTAAAGCACGAGCCTTCCCTTTTGGTTCCCGCATCGCTAAAGCGCGCCAACGCTTCGACCGGCGTATTGTGCGCCGCAACACACTCAAAGGAATTTCATGGCCAAGGAAGAACTTCTCGAAATGCGCGGGCGCGTGGTTGAATTGCTGCCCAATGCGATGTTCCGAG
>JBJTTE010000180.1:0-2720 GCA_046080005.1 Erythrobacter sp. | reverse complement strand
CGATCTGGCTGCGCCAAATCGTCCGCTCTGGGTTATTGTTTTACCGCATTTTCCGAGCCGTCAGGTGATTCCACCTGACTGGAAAACGCTCTAAGCCAGGTACAATTCCGCCTCCGCCGCCCGGCGGCGTACAAGACCTTTCAGGACCCGCCCGCCAGCGCGGGTCCAGCGGGAGAATTCATGCGCTGCGTCGGCGGTATCGCCAGCGATATGTTTGCTCGTGAGCGTGGCGCGGGCAATGGCTCCGGTGTTGTAATGGAAGCTGACCAAGGCATCGAACTGGTTCTGCGTCGTAGGCGCTTCGCCAATCGTCGCGGTGACATCTTCGGCAAACCGGCCGAGGTCTTCCGCCAGCCGCGTATCGCACTGGTACTGCGTCCAGCACGTGCCCGGGCCGATCCTGCCGCCTGCGAAGCTGTCGCGGCCCGTGGCACCCCAGCCGATTGTCCAGGGTTCGGCTCCGGTACCGGGATCGGGATAGGCCTCGATAAGCCCGTCGGATCGCAGCCGCGCGCATCCTTCAAAGCTCTTGACGAGGGCGATGCCGCGTGGGCTGATCTGGCGCGGCGAGCTTGCTGTGGTCGGTCCAGGGACAGCCGCAATTCGGCGCATTAGCGCATTAAGCCGGGTCGATGACGGGAATGGCATGGTAGAGGCCTCCTAGGGGTGAGGCCGGGGAATTAGGCACGAATGCGGTAGGTAGGAAAATTGTTTCGGGCCGGCATCAGCGCGCTGAGACGGGGAGACTGCGTGCGCACGAGCTTAGCGCATAGCCAGAAACGCGGTGTAACCCACATAAAGCGCCACCAGCAGCGCGCCTTCGAGCCGCGACAGGCGCCAGCCGGACCGAAGTTGCACGATTAGCAGCGCGGTAACCCCAAGCATCACCCAGATATCGAAGGCGGCAATTTCGGCCGGGACCTCAATCGGCTTGATCACTGCGGTGATGCCAAGGATGCCGAGGATATTGTAGATGTTCGAGCCGATGATGTTGCCCAACGCAACATCCTCATGCTTGCGGATCACCGCGATGATGCAGGCAATCAGTTCCGGCAGCGACGTGCCGACAGCGACGACGGTGAGGCCGATGACGCTCTCCGATACGCCCGCTGCCGAGGCCAGCACGACCGCACCATCGACCAGAAACCCCGCGCCGAAGATTGCAGCGACGAGGCCCGCGACAATCATTCCCCCCAACGCGAGCGGTCCGGTGCTCGGCGGCACAGACCGGTCTTCGGCCTCATGCTCGTGCCGCACAGCTTCTGCATCATGCGCCACGCTTTCGGAGCGGTAGGCCCACCAGAGATAGAGCACCAGACCGGCGAGCAAACCCAAGCCGACCAATGGTCCGAACGCCCCATAGAGCACTGCCATGGTGCACAGCAGCGCCGATCCACCCAGCGCGATCGAATCCCGCAGGAAGGACTTAGGATTGACTGACAGCGGCAGGATGACCGCCGACACGCCGAGGATGAACAGGATGTTGGCAATGTTCGATCCGACCACATTGCCGATGGCGATGCCGGGTGATCCAGCGAGGGCTGCTTGCACGCTGGTCGCCAATTCAGGGGTTGAGGTGCCGAAACCGACAATCGTCAGCCCCGCCAGCAGCGGCGAAATCCCCAGCCTTGCTGCCATGCCCACCGCCCCGCGCACCAGCAACTCACCGCCCAGCGCCAGCAGGAGAAGGCCGCCGGCCACCAGCAGAAGTGATTCGGTCATTCGGTGTTCTCCATCTGGTGCAGTGCCATGTTGGGGAGCGGCCCGCCTTTTGCCTAACGCGCAGGACGGCGTCCGGCTCCCCACAGGTCAGAGCGACAGGCCGAAGAACTCCCTGATCAGCCGGTTGAAGGCTTCGGGCTGCTCGAAATAGGGCGAATGCCCTGTGCCCGGCAGCACCACCTGCCGCGCGTTGGCAAAGCACGGCACCATTCCCGCGAGCGCGGCGGGCGGCCAGATCGGATCGTGCTCGCCCGCGATCATCAGCACCGGAGCCGCAATCGCGGCAAGATCGGCTGGCGGGACAAGGAAATCGGGCGCGAACAGCCCGGCCGCCAGCGAGGGGTCGGCAGGTGGATTGAACGCGCCGAGCTGGCGATAGACCGAGGCCATCAGCGGATTGGCCGCCATGAACCTCTCGGTCAGTCCCAGCGCCGCCGGGCCGCGCGCGCCCATCTGCTCGCGCGCAGCCATAAAGGACTGGATGCCCGGCGGATGTGCGATGCCTGCCAGCGTGCAGCACAGCACCAGCCGCTCGATCAGATCGGGCCGGGCGAGGGCAAGGCGCACCCCCGTCCACCCGCCGAGCGACTGGCACACCACCCGCGCCCGGCTCGCCCCCGCGGCCGCAAGCACGTTGACCGCGGCGGCGACCATCTGCTCGGCCAGCGCCGCCGGATCGGCAGCGTCGGATTCGCCGAAGCCGGGCAAGTCATATGCGATCACATGATGAGCAGGTGCAAAGGCGGCGAATTGCTGCCACCAGGCTGCGCTGTTGGCGCCCGCGCCGTGGATGAACAGAAGGCTGGCCTCGCCGTCCTTCGGCTGCCCCTGCGCCGACCAGCGAATACCGCCCGAAACTCCCGTCATGTCCCAAGCCCTCCAGCTGCCTGTCTGTCGCTAGAGCGGTTTCCGACCAACCTGACCCACCCTTACGGAGCCGAATTGGGCGCAGGGCAAGGCGAGAGGAGTGAGCGATGCAGCGCATCGGGAGCGACGAT